>CAYTWK010000108.1:6299-6604 GCA_964442095.1 uncultured Caulobacteraceae bacterium
GATTAGGGGCCGATGTTGTTAATATGTCGGCGAAAGCCTCAAGCGTTGCCAAGGGCGAAACCCTTTTGGACACCGCCGCGACCCTTAATGCAATGGGGCCAGATCTATTGGTTTTACGCCATTCGGCATCTGGGGCGGCGCAATTATTATCGCGCAAAGTCTCGTGCGCAGTAATTAACGCGGGTGATGGAACCCATGAACACCCAAGCCAAGCACTTTTGGACGCCCTTACCATAAAGCGAACTTTCGGCCATATAGAGGGATTAAAAGTTTCTATTTGCGGCGATATTCTTCATTCGCGGGTT
>CAYTWK010000109.1:0-6558 GCA_964442095.1 uncultured Caulobacteraceae bacterium
GGTTTGATGAAGTTACGGTATATGATGATGTGCCGCAAAACCGCGCCCAAAGTTTTTCGCAAATGGGGTTTAAATGGCTACATATTGTAGATTTAGATGGTGCTCTGGCTGGACATGGCGTGAATAATGAAGCGGTGAAAAATATTCGCAATAGTGTTGATTTGCCAATTCAATTGGGTGGCGGCATTCGCAATATTGAAGCAATTGAAAACTGGCTTTCTTTGGGCGTAACCCGCGTAATTCTTGGGACAATTGCCGCTAAAAATCCTGCATTTGTTGAAGAGGCGGCAAAATTATTTCCAAATCAAATAGCGGTTGGCATCGATGCCATTAATAATATGGTTGCCACCGAAGGCTGGGCGACAACCACAGATATGGATGCGCGTGAACTGGCCAAAAGATTTGAAGGCATTGGGGTTTGCGCAATTATTGCAACCGATATTGGCCGCGATGGCACCAAAACCGGTATCAATATTGAATTTACCCAAAGGCTTGCCGATGCGGTTTCAATTCCAATCATTGCCTCTGGTGGTCTTAAAGGGGTTGAAGACATTAAAGCAATAAAAGCTTCAAAAGGTGCACCAATTCACGGGGCAATCCTTGGCAAAGCTCTGTATGATGGCCTAATTGACGCCAAAAGCGCTTTAGAGGCGGCTTCATAATGGCGCTAAAGACTAGAATTATTCCGTGCCTAGATGTTAAAGATGGCCGCGTCGTAAAGGGTGTGCAATTTGAAAATCTGATTGATGCTGGGGATCCCGTTCAGATTGCCAAGCATTATGATGAAAATGGCGCGGATGAAATTTGCTTTTTGGATATTTCCGCCTCCCATGAAGGGCGGGCTACACTATATGATGTAGTGTCAAAAACTGCCTCGGTTTGCTTTACACCTTTGACTGTTGGCGGTGGTGTGCGCTCAGTTGAGGATTTTCGTTCGCTTTTGCTTGCGGGCGCGGATAAGGTCGCGGTAAATACAGCAGCGATAAAAGATCCAGATTTGATTAGACGCGCGGCCCGCGAAGTTGGTTCGCAATGTGTTGTCGTTTCAATTGATGCAAGAAGAGTTTCAATGCCAGATGAGCCACCAAAATGGGAGATTTTTACCCATGGTGGCCGCAATCCAACAGGAATAGATGCAATTGAATTTGCCCAATTGGCATGGAAAAATGGCGCGGGCGAATTGATTGTAACTTCGATGGATAAAGATGGCACCAAAGATGGATATGATATAGAGCTTATACGCACTATTTCTCGCTTGGTTGATATACCCGTAATTGCCTCTGGCGGTGTTGGCACATTGCAACACCTTGTGGATGGGGTAAAACTTGGCCATGCGAATGCCGTATTGGCGGCATCAATTTTCCACTTTGGTATCTATAGTCTTGAGGAGGCGCGTATGGCACTAAAGAATGAAGGTCTTTTGGTGCGCCAATTTTAGCTTGTTTGCGTTCTAATGAAATCATCGTTGGACATTTTATGTTTGCTTGTTAAACTAAGCGCAAGAAAAATTGAAAACCGCATATTTGAAAGCCCTAATGAGCGCCGCTAAACCAAAAATAATTGTCACAAGACGACTTCCGGATGCGGTCGAAACTCGCATGATGGAATTATTTGACGCGACAATTTCGGTTGATGATTCACCAATGTCTTATGACGCATTATTGGACGCGGTTAAAAATTGCGACGTATTGGTACCTACAGTTACCGATAGAATAGATGCTAAATTAATAAACGCAGCAGGTGATAGATTAAAACTAATCGCCCAATTTGGCGCGGGCGTTGATAATATTGATGTTGCCGCCGCCGCAAAGCGTGGAATTACTGTCACCAATACCCCTGGCGTTCTTACCGAAGATACAGCCGATGTCGCAATGGCGCTTATTCTATGTGTGCCCAGAAGGCTAATGGAAGGGGCGAAAGTTATTGAAAATGATGGCTTTACGGGCTGGACCCCAACTTGGATGATGGGAAAATCCTTGGGCAATAAAAGGCTTGGGATTATTGGAATGGGCCGCATCGGGCAAGCGGTCGCGCGCCGCGCCAGAGCCTTTGGCATGCAAATTCACTATCATAATCGTAAACGCCTCGCTGGTCCCATAGAGGCTGAATTAGAGGCGACCTATTGGGAAAGCCTAGATCAAATGCTTTCGCGCATGGATATTGTATCCTTGAATTGCCCACATACGCCCGCGACCTATCATTTATTATCGGCGCGTAGATTGGCGCTTCTAAAGCCGAGCGCATATTTAATTAATACGGCGCGCGGTGAAGTTATTGATGAAGCTGCACTAACAAAAATGCTCGAAAAAGGGCAATTGGCCGGCGCGGGCCTTGATGTCTATGAGCATGAACCAGCCATTAGCCCTAAATTGCGAAAGCTCCCGAATGTTGTTTTATTGCCGCATATGGGGTCTTCGACTATTGAATCGCGCGTAGCAATGGGCGAGAAGGTGATTATAAATATCAAGACTTTTGTTGATGGCCACAAGCCACCTGATTGGGTTATTCCGTCTGATTTATAGGCTATTTTGCTCGATTAAAAATTTGTAATCGAAAAATTTGCATATTCGGCCTTCACAAATTCGCTCGCGATACCTAACTCTATTTAAATACTTAAGATACAGCGCATATTATATAGCTGTTCAGGGGGTAAAGAGGTTATTATGTCTAATGCTTTAACGCTTACTGTAGGTCCAGAACTTGGGTTACAACGCTATTTGTCGGAAATCCGCAAATTTCCAATGCTTGCCAAGGATGAAGAATACATGCTCGCAAAGCGTTGGAAAGAGCATGAAGATCCGCGCGCCGCAGAAAGACTTGTAACTTCGCATTTGCGCTTGGTGGCGAAAATGGCGATGGGATATCGCGGCTATGGCTTACCACTCGGTGAGGTAATATCCGAAGGTAATATTGGTCTAATGCAAGCGGTCAAGAAATTTGATCCTGAAAAGGGCTTTCGCTTGGCGACCTATGCTATGTGGTGGATTAGGGCATCTATCCAAGAATATGTGCTGCGCACTTGGTCTTTGGTTAAAATGGGCACCACTGCAGCGCAGAAAAAACTATTCTTTAATTTGCGCCGCATCAAAGCAAATATGAATGCGATTGATAATGGTGACCTTCGGCCCGATCAATTGGAATATGTTTCAACTCAATTAGGCGTAAGTGAAGAAGAAGTCACCAATATGAACCGCCGCCTTGCGGGCGGTGATGCGTCTTTGAATGTGCCTATAGGCGGCGAAGAAGGTTCTGGCGAATGGCAAGATTGGTTGGCCTCTGATGCTGATAGCCAAGAAACTGTCCTAGAGCGCACCGAAGAATATGATGCCCGCATGGAGCTTTTAGAAAGCGCAATGGCCAAACTCAATGAGCGTGAGCAAAAAATCATTCGCGATAGAAGGCTTCGCGAGGATCCTGTAACTTTAGAAGACTTGGCCGATGAATTTAAAGTCTCGCGCGAGAGAATTAGGCAAATCGAGGTTCGGGCCTTTGAAAAGCTTCAAGAAGTTATGAAAGCGCAGGCTATAGAAAAAGGCCTTTTAGAGAGCGCATAGTCAAATCCAAGCCGTAAATTTTGTAATTGGCCCATTGCAGTTCGCAGGGCTAATCAGATTTGTATTTTGCGATTTGTTATTTATACTCAATTATGCGCATCGCCCAAATTCTCTTACCTTTACCGCTTCCCGAGGCTTTTGATTATGAAGTGCCAAAGAGCATTGAGCTTGGCATTGGCGATTTCGTAAAAGTTCCGCTTGGTAAAACAGAAAAAATTGGTGTTGTCTGGGGCCTTGGCGAAATCGCAAAAAGCGCAAATAATTCAAACCTAAAAGAGATTATCGCCAAAATTGAAATACCGCCACTTGCGAGTGATGTTTTAAAATTTACTGATTGGTGCGCCAAATATTTAGTGGTTCAAAGCGGCATTATTTTATCGCAAATATTGCGACCAATTGATGCAATAGCACCAGAGCCGCAGAGCGCCAAAATACATCTTGGTATCAATAAGTTTGATACCAAAACCAAGGCACGCAAAGCGGCTTTCGATTATTTATCGGATGAAAACTATATTGCGCAAACTAAAGGCGAAATCGCAAAAGCTTTGGGCATAAGTGTTTCAGTGATAAATACACTTTTGCAAATTGGCGCGATAGAGGAGCAATTATCAAAAGAAGCCCCGAGAACATACGATTTAATTGCCAATGCAAAGCCCGCCGAACTAAATGCGTCGCAATTGGCGGCAAAAGAAATTATTTGCGCTGCTTATGCCAAAAAAGAATATGCGCCATTTTTGCTTGATGGCATCACTGGCTCGGGCAAAACTGAAGTCTATCTCGAGGCGATTGGCGAAATTCTCGAAAAAGATAAGACCGCGCAAATATTGATTTTATTGCCCGAAATTGCCCTAACCCAAACAATTATTGCCCGCATTAGTGAAAGGTTCGCCACCACACCGATTGAATGGCACACTGGCGTAAGTAATGCCAAAAAAAGACGGGCGTGGCGCGATATAGCAAATAATAGCGCCCGTATTGTCATTGGCGCGCGCTCGGCAATTTTTTTGCCTTTCACAAATCTTTCGATGATTATTGTCGATGAGGAGCATGACGCATCATACAAGCAAGATGATGGTCTTAGATATAATGCGCGCGATTTGGCGGTAGTGCGGGCGAAGTTTGCAAATTCTATGATAGTTTTGGCATCGGCGACGCCATCACTTGAAAGCCGAAATAATGCATTGTCTGGCCGCTATCGTCATTTGGTATTGTCCGAAAGATTTGGCGCGGCGGTTCTACCGAATATTGAATTAATAGATATGAAATCAGTGCCGCCGCCAAAGGGCCAATGGATTTCACCGCTCCTAATAGAGGCAATGGCCGATAGCCTTATGAATAAAGAGCAAGTGCTTTTGTTTTTAAATCGCCGTGGCTTTGCACCCGTTGTTTTATGCTCCAAATGTGGGCATCGAATGATGTCGCCAAATTCATCATCTTGGCTCGTGGAGCATAAATATAGCAATCGTCTGGTTTGCCACTTAACCGGATATTCAATTCCAAAGCCTATAAATTGCCCCAATTGCCATTCTTATGATAGCCTTGTTTCTATTGGCCCTGGGGTCGAACGTATTGCCCATGAAGCCAAAGAAATCTTCCCAAAAGCGCGCATAGAGATTTTTTCCTCCGATAGCGCATCTTCGCCAAAGCTCGTCCAAGAAATGGTTACGCGAATGGAAAATGGCGAGATTGATATAATGGTCGGAACGCAAATTGCCGCCAAAGGCCATAATTTTCCGCGCCTCACTTTGGTTGGAGTAATTGATGGCGATCTTGGTCTAAAAGGCGGGGATCCGCGCGCAGGGGAGCGAACCTATCAATTATTAACTCAAGTTGCAGGTAGAGCAGGGCGCGCCGGTCTAAAGGGTAAAGCTATTATTCAAACTTATTATCCCGAAAGTGAGGCTTTTCAGGCACTTTTGAATGGTGATCGAGAAACTTTCCTGCAGCTTGAAACTGATATGCGCGCAGCGGCAGGCATGCCGCCATTTGGCCGACTTGCTGCGCTGCAATTAATGGCAAAAAGCGATGAATTGGCAACAAATGCCGCACAAATTGCCAGCGATGCACTCTTTGGTGCGCACGGAATTGAAGTTTGGGGTCCTGCGCCGCCGCCGCTTGCAATTATACGCGGCTGGCACCGAAAGAGATTTTTGGTCCGGGCGGAGCGCAATATTGATTTATCAGGGTTCATGGCAAAATGGCGATCAAAAATAAAATTGCCGCCAAGTGTTCGCCTTAGTATCGACATAGAACCATATAGTTTTATGTAAAGCGATACTAATGATAATGACTTTGATAATTCTCAAAATGTTTTGCTGGAATTGCGAAAATTGAATAAAACGAACCAAGAATTATTACTGACATTTACTAAACAATCGGAATTTTCCAATTGGTTGGCCATGAACCACACAATTTGCGATGTCTTAAATATTAGAATTTTCAAAACAAAAAGTGGAATACCAAGCATTAATTATCAAGAGGCTTTAGAGGTTGCGCTTTGTTATGGGTGGATAGATGGCATTAAGAAATCATATGATGAAAACTCATGGGTGCAGAGATTTACGCCAAGAAGACCCAAAAGCCTTTGGTCGGCGCGAAATGTAAAAATAGTCCAAGAATTAATCGCGCAAAACAGAATGACCGAATTTGGCCTAATTGAAATTGAAATGGCCAAACAAGATGGGCGCTGGGAAAATGCCTATTCTGCGCAAAGCGATAATGAAATCCCCGAGGATCTTTTGGCAATAATCCGCAAAGATGAAACACTTTCTTCTAATTTTGCCAAGCTTAAAAAGAGTGATTTATACTCAATCTATTTTAAGCTAAAAAACTCTAAACGCGCCGAAACCCGCGAAAAATGGTTTAATCATATAATTAGTAAATTAGCCAAAGGCGAAAAGATTTTTTGATTTTCAAAGCAAAAACAAATTGGTTGCCCAAATTCCATCCAAAGGCTATTAGGCATCGCCACCAAGAGGCTCTTTGTGGCGATTCTTTTTTACGC
>CAYTWK010000110.1:0-6546 GCA_964442095.1 uncultured Caulobacteraceae bacterium
TTCTGGATTTTGACTTTTCCATATTGCCCTTAAGTGCTAGCCGGAGAAAATTTGTTATAACAAAAATTGAAAATATATGCTTGTCCAAGTTTGTCAATGCGCTTTAGATTTGCTCTAATGCTTCTATTATGCATTAATATGCAAATTGTCGGCATTATAGAAAATTTGGGATACAAATGAGCGATAATTTTGAAATAGATAATCGTGAACCCCTTCATGAAACGCATTATCAAAAACTGCGCAATATGCTTGCGACGGGTAGCCTTGCGCCGGGGCAAGCTCTGAGTCTGCGTGGTCTTTCGGCACAATTTGGCGGATCAGTTACCCCGATACGTGATGCGGTATGGCGGCTTCACGCCGAACATGCGCTTTTTATCGGCCCTACAAGGCGTATAAATGTGCCTGATTTAGGGCGCGAGGAATTGAAAGATTTATTCAATGTCCGCGCCCTCCTCGAGCCGGAGGCGGCAGTGCTCGCTTTAAGAAATATCGACGAGGCCGCAATCGCGCAAATGGTTGATGCCGATAGAAAAATGAATGACGCGCTTAATATTGGCGACGTCGAAGGCTATATGTCGAATAATCACGCCTTTCATTTTTCGCTTTATCGAAAATCAGGCTCGGCAGTTTTATTGCCAATGATTGAAAGCCTGTGGGTTCGCTTTGGCCCATTCATGCGCCTAGTATATCCCGATGTTGCCGGAATGAAGGGCGTGGCAGACCATCACGCCGAAGCAATAATCGCGATTAAAAACCAAGATGAAACTGAGCTAAAACGCGCGATAATTGCCGATATTAACGATGGTCTTTCATTCCTAGAGCATGGGCTATCGGAATAATTGATTAAATCCTATTTTAGATTTCTAGCGCCTTGACGCCTGGTAATTCCTTGCCTTCCATCCATTCAAGAAACGCACCACCCGCCGTTGAGATAAAGGTAAAGTCATCAGAGCATTGTGCCTGATTAAGCGCCGATACTGTATCGCCACCCCCAGCAACCGCAATCAGGCGCTTTGCTTTGGCGAGAGCTGCGGCAGTCTTTGCAGCTTCAACTGTGGCTATATCAAAAGGCGGGGTTTCAAAAGCACCCAAAGGCCCATTCCAAATTAGTGTCTTTGCACTTTCCATTGCGGCGGCAATTGCGGCAATAGATTTTGGACCTGCGTCCAATATCATTTCATCTTCTGCGGTTTCAGTATTTGCGCAAGTTCTTGTTGGTGGGTTAGGCGCAAATTCTTTTGCGACCACAACATCAATAGGAAGTAAAATTGCGCAATTTGCTTTTTGTGCAGCCGCGCTTATTTCACGTGCTTTTTCCAATAGATCATTTTCGCAAAGGCTTTTGCCGATCTTAATTCCTTGGCTGGCAAGGAAAGTATTGGCCATACCGCCACCAATTGCGAGAATATCAACTTTAGTAACTAAATTTTCCAATAGGTCGATCTTTGAAGAAACTTTTGCGCCGCCAACAACTGCCATTACTGGGCGCTCTGGCTTGCCAAGGGCGATTTCAAGATGATCAATTTCGCGTGCCATTGAAAAGCCAGCATAGCTAGGTAGAAATTTTGTTACACCCTCAGTCGATGCATGTGCACGGTGCGCGGCCGAAAATGCGTCATTGACGTATAAATCACCTAATGAAGCGATTTCCTTTGCAAGACCTGCGTCGTTTTTTTCTTCGCCTTCATAAAAGCGTGTATTCTCCAGCAAAAGAACACCCGAATTATTAAGCCGCGAAACCGCATCATTTGCAATTTCGCCTTTACAATCTTGGGCGAAATCCACTTTGCAATTCAAAAGCGCGCCAAGCGCTGGTGCAACAGGCGCCAAAGACATATCGGGCACAAATTTACCTTTTGGGCGACCAAAATGGCTAAGAAGGATGATTTTTGCGCAATTTTTGCGCAAAAATTCAATTGTCGGCAATGCCGCTCGTAGGCGAGTGTCATCGGAAATCTCGCCGTTTTGCACAGGAACGTTGAAATCGACACGAACCAGAACTCTTTTATTTTCTAGATCGGCTTTGCCTAATTCGGAAAGTCTTCTTAGCGCCATTTTGTTTCCAATCTTAAGTCGCCGCTGCCAAATCGGCAGCCGCGAATAATCTAATTAAGCTCAATTACTGATTTAAAGTGCCGCCATAGCGATTGCGGTATCTGACATACGAGTAGAGAAGCCCCACTCATTGTCATACCAAGTTAGGATGCGAACCAATGTTCCGTCCATAACTTTGGTTTGATCCAAAGCAAAAATTGACGAATGATTATTGTGATTGAAATCAATCGAAACATTTGGTTCATTGGTATAGCCCAAAACGCCTTTTAATGGGCCGTTTGCTGCCGCAATAATAGCGTTATTTACTTCATCAACTGTTGTGGCGCGCGCCGCATTAAAGCACAAATCAACCACAGAAACATTTGGCGTAGGCACGCGGATAGCAACGCCGTCTAATTTGCCTTTTAATTCAGGCAAAACCAAACCAACCGCTTTGGCGGCACCTGTTGAGGTTGGAATCATTGATAATGCGGCCGCACGAGCGCGGTATAAATCGCTATGCATAGTATCCAAAGTTGGTTGGTCACCAGTATAAGAGTGGATTGTGGTCATAAAGCCATTGGTAATGCCAATTGCATCATTAAGAACCTTTGCCACTGGCGATAGGCAATTTGTGGTGCAGCTTGCATTTGAAACTACGGTATCATCTTTGGTCAAAGTGCCGTGATTAACGCCATAGACAATGGTTTTATCTGCGCCATCACCTGGTGCTGAAATCAATACTTTTTTCGCGCCTGCTGCCAAATGCGCTGCAGCCTTATCGCGCTTTGTGAAAATGCCGGTGCATTCCATTGCAATATCAACGCCCAATTCTTTCCATGGCAATAAAGAAGGGTCGCGCTCGGCGGTTACTTTGATTTTCTTTCCATTAATAACGATAAAGTCGCCATCAACCGAAACTTCGGCTGGGAATTTGCCGTGCACGGAATCATATTTTAAAAGATGGGCATTGGTTGCAGGTGGGCCAAGGTCATTAATACCAACCACTTCGATGTCAGTTCTATTATGCTCAATGATGGAGCGCAAAACCAAACGACCAATGCGGCCAAAACCATTAATTGCTACACGAACTGTCATCTTTATCTCCTTATGTGGCTATTGCCAATCAGTGTTTTTAATGAATCAAAAAATCAAGGCTGCTATAAACAAACATATGGCTTTCGTCCAGTGTTTGAAAAGCATTTGGCCTATCTAATAAAGTAATTTATTATTGCGCAATCTTGCGTAATATAAATTGAATTTAATTTGATTGACGACGCTAAATCGGCTATATTGCGCCATTAGGAGGCAAATGATGCAAAAAAGATTTTTATTTTCTCTTTGCGCTGCTAGTTTATTTGCTTTTGGCGCAAGCGTTTCAGTGGCTGCAAAGCCGCAAAACTCGTCAATTGAGGTCAATATTTCCTATTCCGAAAAATTGGAGAAGGAATTCAAAGAGAATTACGGCCTTCGTGAAAAAAAATCTATCGAGGAAACTATTCGTCAAGAACTCGCCGATGAACTTGGCCCAAATGCGGTTCGCGCTGATATTGTTGTAATTGACGTGAAGCCAAATCGCCCAACTTTTGAACAATTGGGAAATAGGCCAGGGCTTTCAATGCAGAGCTTTTCGATTGGCGGCGCCGAACTTTCAGGTCGCACCTATGATAAATTTGGCAATGTGATTAGCGCTGTGAATTATGAATATACTTCGCCAACAATAATTGACGCGCGCCTAATGCATACATGGCAAGACGCCGATTATGCGATTTATAGATTTGCCCGAAGGCTTGGATCAAACTAATCGCAAATAAATTGCCTTAATACTTTCTATACTGGCGTATTATAAGCATACACCAAAGAGGTATTATGACTAAAGATTTCTCACCCGAAAAGGCACGACCATCGCGCGTAAATTGGCTTTTTTGCGCCTTGCTCGGCGCCTTTATATGTGCGGGGTATTATTTGTCATTTGGTCAAGAGGCCGTGGCCGCGCCAAAATCCAAAGCAAAAATTGCAAGCCCAAAAAAGGGGAAGGCTGCTGCAAATCCAGCGCAATCATTTCTTTCCAATAGCATATGGCGCGCGAGCGAATGTGGCCAAAACCATGGCTTTCAGACTTTTAATTTTAACAACCCTCAAAAAGTTGAAGTTGGAAACGGAAAGCCGGGGGACGGCGAAATGCTGGATATGATCTATTTAAACCGCACCGGAAATATAATTGAAATCAAGACCAAAGTTTGCGCGCCGGTCGGTTGTAATCAAACACTTGAAGAATATAAAATCTTGAATCAGAATCAAATTCAAGAATGGCGCTTTGAAGGCCATCTGCCAAACGAAGCGCCAAATGTCGTGGTTGCAAATGGTGTTGCCTCTGACGGTAGCTTAGGGCGAGTGTTTAATCGCTGTCGTAGCTAAAGCAGTCTCAATAAAAAATAGCCGCGCGGATTTGCGCGGCTTTTTTAGTTTTGGAGGGAGGGAAGCTAAATTATTTAATTATGCGATCATTTGTGAAGCAAAGCTAAGCATAGGGAGCATAATCGATAATACGATTGCACTTGCGAAAACAAAGCTAAGAGCGCGAACAGTGTTAGTAGATTTAGTCATAATAATTTTCCTTTTTAAAATTTTAGCGCGGGGTTAAGTAAGTGTGTTTTGCGCTGTTGGTGTAGTATTAAACTAATACACCAATACTGTAAAGAGGTTTTTGCAGTAATTTTGAATTTTTTTGATTTTTTTGAAAAATTCGCGCAAAAACATATTGCTTGCATCATGTTTTGCATATTGTATTAATCATAAATAGGCGGATAAAATCGCGCGAAATGGGGGCAATGGCTTGAAAATCGCTATAATCAAAGAAACTCGTGATAATGAAACTCGCGTCGCTGCTTCACCCGAATCGGTTAAAAAATTCGCGGCTTTGGGTCATGAGATTATTATTGAATCGGGTGCAGGAGCTGGCGCATCTATTTCCGATGCAATGTTTATTGAAGCGGGCGCAAAGATTGCCAAAACCGCAAAAGACACACTTAAAGGCGCTAATCTTTTGCTTAAGGTGCGAAGACCTACAAGTGCCGAATTGAAATTGGTCGAGAAAGGCGCGGGAATTATTGCGTTTTTCACGCCGCATCAAGATAAAGCGCTATTGGACGAATGTGCCAAAGCAGGGGTTCTGGCATTTTCAACCGAATTTACACCACGCATCAGCCGCGCCCAATCTATGGACGCATTATCATCACAGGCTAATTTGGCGGGCTATCGCGCAGTCATAGAGGCCGCGCATTTATCGGGCCGATCTTTCCCAATGATGATGACGGCGGCCGGCACAGTTGCAGCATCAAAGGCATTTATAATGGGCGTTGGCGTTGCCGGCCTACAGGCTATTGCAACTGCGCGCCGTTTGGGTGCCATCGTAACCGCGACCGACGTGCGGCCCGCCACTAAAGAGCAAGTCGCAAGTTTGGGCGCAAAATTCATTGCGGTTGAAAATGACGAATTTAAAGAGGCCGAAACTGCTGCGGGCTATGCCAAGCCTATGTCGGCGGAATATCAGGCCCTACAGGCAGAATTGGTCAAAGAGCACCTAACAAAGCAAGACGTTGTAATTACTACCGCGCTTATCCCAGGGCGTGCTGCGCCAGTTTTGATAACGCCTGAAATGGTCAAGGGCATGAAATCAGGCTCGGTGATTATTGATATGGCCGTCGAAGCTGGCGGTAATTGCCCGCTTTCGAAACCAAATGAAGTGGTCATAAGTGATAATGGAGTTATTATTGCAGGCTTCACCAATTTGCCTGCGGCACTGGCTGCGGATACATCTGCGCTATATGCAAAAAATCTTCTTAATCTATTGCCGCTTTTGACCCAAAAGGATGGCAAGGATTTCGCGCCCGATTTTGACGATGAAATTATCCAAGGAATGTTACTAACTAAAGATGGGGCGGTGGTTCATCCGTCCTTGCAAAAATAAGGGGGCATAAATGGAAGCTGTGGATCCTATTGTATTTCGTTTGGCGATTTTTGTTCTCGCGATTTTTGTTGGCTATTATGTTGTATGGTCGGTTACACCGGCACTTCATACGCCCTTAATGGCGGTTACAAATGCTATTTCATCGGTAGTAATTGTTGGCGCTTTGGTCGCCGCCGCCGCAGTAACAGCTGATGGTTCGGTCGATGGCGCAACATGGACCTCGCGGATAATGGGAGCGGTTGCGGTGGCTTTGGCCGCGGTAAATATATTTGGCGGCTTTTTGGTCACGGAAAGAATGCTCGCGATGTATAAAAAGAAAGAAAAGCCAGCCAAAGGAGATGCCAAATGAGCGCTTCTATTGCTGCACTTTTATATCTAGTTTCGGGCGTATTATTCATTCTTGCGCTTCGCGGCCTATCATCGCCATCAAGCTCGCGGCAGGGTAATTTGTTTGGCATGATTGGTATGGCGATTGCCGTCATAACAACTCTTTTGATGGTAAAGCTCGATACCGCAAATATCGGCCTTATTGCCGCTGCAAC
>CAYTWK010000111.1:0-6517 GCA_964442095.1 uncultured Caulobacteraceae bacterium
GCATCTTGGGCCATTTTTGGGACGAGTTTGACAAAGCCAATAAAGCAAGCGGAATAGAATTTTGGGATTGGGTGGACAATGTTTACGATCGCACCAAACTGCGCGCCGAATTCAAACCAACGCCAGTGGGGTCGTGGTTGGTGGATAGGGTTTTGGGAAGAGAATAGTTTGAATCCTCCTCCGTTTACGGAGGAGGGGGACCGCATGTAAAGCGGTGGAGGAGGGAAATTTTTTGGCAGGAAAATCTAAAAAACCGCTGACCGTTTTAATTCAACTACTCGCAATTGCTTTTCTAAGTTCCTGCGCAATAAATAATGAACAAGTGCCATTTACAAATCAAATTTCAAAATTCCGCAAATGTGAAGGTGAAACAATTATTCGTGAATCTCGCGTCATGGAATGGAAAAATATAGAAACGCAGATTGAAAAGCATAAATCGCTGCGTCAAGAATTGGGGGCGGAACTTCCAACAGGTTCAAATCGGATACTCTTATTTGTAATTGGCGGTCATTTTGAAACAAATACTATAAGTATTGTTTTAACAAAGTCTGCAAATGGGACCTGGCAGAGCGATAAAGTCGGAAAATCACAAGTCTGGATTCGCAACGTCGAACCAAAAATTTTCCCTAGAATTGTAGAATCGGTTAGCGAAAACAAAGGCGCAAATTTAGATGCTATACTTAAATCGCGATGTCTTTTAGCGAGTCCAACAGAATATGAGGCCATCAGTATTCATCATCACGCTATGCGATACTTTTTGGAAATCGAAACTCCTAACCGAGCGGATCGCTATACTTGGGTAGGAAATGCGCCGCCTACCCTTCAAGCTGTTGCCAATATTGTGCAAGGACATTGAAAAGGCAATTTTTGATTCCATAGCACCCAAACCAGTTCCGCACATATCACGCTTTTTTCATAAGCGCATAACACGCTTTGCTGCTCTCAATCCGTCCGTTTTTGCTTTAAAATGATTTAATATGAATATTCTTGACTATATTTGAGCTCTAGCATAGTCTCGATTCCAATAATTGTGATTGCAAAATGGCGCAATTAAGATGGCGAAGCAAATTTGCCATGAAATGCAAGGGGATCGGACGAATGGCGAGTTTAATAAATAATCAATTTCGCGCAAGACTTTCTCGCGCAAAACTATTGGCTGGCTTTTGCGCTTTTGCTGGCCTTTTGGTTTCCCCTCTAGCCAATTCCCAAGATTTTGCGCCGCGCCAAATGGAGGCTCTCGATAGGGGTGTTGTCGCAGTTCCCCATTCTGGCGGTGGCAATTTTATTAGCTGGCGTTTGCTTGGCACAGATAATCCAAATATCAAATTTAATATTTACCGCGATGGCCGCAAGCTAAATTTGCGCCCGCTTGATGGCGCAACCAATTTCCTAGACAAAGACGGCAAAATACAATCAAACTATATTATCAAAAGCGTTGTAAGTCGGCGCGAAGTTGAAACCTCAAAACCCGCAAGTGTATTTGCTCAGGGGTTTTTAAACATTCCAATTCAGCAACCACCAGGGGGCGTTACGCCAAATAATGAAGCCTATATTTATACCGCCCATGAAGCGAGCGCGGCAGATTTAGACGGCGATGGCGCTTATGAAATTATCCTAAAATGGGATCCGGCGGATCCGACAAAATTACCAATCACATCGCCATCAAACGCCAAAGACAATGCCTTTGATGGCTATACAGGGCCAGTTTATATTGATGCCTATACCCAATCTGGAAAACTATTATGGCGCATAAATCTTGGGAAAAATATCAGAGCCGGCGCGCATTATACCCAATTCCAAGTTTTCGATTATGATGGCGATGGCCGCGCTGAAATGGCGGTTCGCACTAGTGATGGGACTATCGATGGAACAGGCGTTATTCTGGGCGATGCCAATGCCGATTGGCGCGAAAAAGGTGGCGAAATTGCCTCCAATGATAGAACGGGCGGAAAAACTTTGCCTGATGGCACGCTGGTTGCGCCGCTTCAGGGCCGAATTTTAAAGGGCCCAGAATTTTTGACAATATTTGATGGCCTTAGTGGAAAAGCACTCGCCAGTGAGCCATATTGGCCCGCCCGTGATGAGCGCACTAATAGTCCTACGCCTGAACAAATGAAAGAAACTTGGGGTGATGGCTATGGCAATCGCTCGGATAGGTTTTTGGCAGGAACGGCCTATCTTGATGGCGTGCGTCCAAGCATTATTATGGCGCGCGGCTATTATGCGCGCACAACGGTCGCGGCATGGGATTGGCGCGGCGGTAAACTTACACGGCGTTGGGCCTTTGATAGCGCAAAAGATGGAAATGCGGCATTTGGCGGGCAGGGTAATCATCAATTGAGCGTTGCCGATATTGATAATGATGGCAAAGATGAAATCATCTATGGCGCAATGGCACTTGATAATGATGGAAAAGGCCTTTGGAACTCCGGCCTAAAGCATGGCGATGCAATGGCGGTGGGTGATTTGGATCCAACTCGCGCTGGCCTTGAGAAATTTGGTGCCCATGAAGTTGTGCGTGCTAATGGCGGAATTGGCGCGGCTATGCTTGATGCCAAAACCGGCGAAGTTTTGTGGTCAACTCCGGCACAAAACGATACGGGCCGCGCGGTTACTGCCGATATAGATCCAAGGCATAGGGGCTCCGAGGCTTGGGCTACCAATCAAGACGTTTTATATACTGCCCAAGGCAAGCCAATAGAGGGCGCAAAACGCCCGCGTGAACTTAGCTTTACGCTCTGGTGGGATGGTGATGATTTACGCGAATTATATGACAGAAATCGCATTATGAAATGGGATTGGAATACTGCTTCTTCAAAACCAATTCTTGAGGCAAATGGCGCGCTCTCAACTGCTGGCACGAAAAATGTCCCGGTCCTAAGTGCTGATTTATTTGGTGATTGGCGCGAAGAAGTGATTTGGCATACGCCCGATGAAAAATTCCTTAGGGTTTATACCACGCCGCACCCAACCCAAAGACGCTTGATTAGTTTGATGCACGATTCCCAATATCGCGTAGCAATTGCATGGCAAAATACCGCCTATAATCAGCCGCCATATCCAAGCTATTATATTGGGGAAGGCATGACGACACCAAAGCGGCCAAACATTACAACGCCAAAATCCGCCAATTAGCTCAATTGTAGTCTTGCCAGCTCGGCATAAAGGCCATTCTTTTTGATAAGCGCGTCATGGGTCCCGCTTTCGGCTATTTTGCCACTTTCCATAACCATGATTTTATCGGCATTTTTAACAGTCGAAAGTCTATGGGCGACCACCAAAACCGTGCGATTTTTACAAAATATCTCGAGTGATTTGGCGATTTTTGCCTCATTTTCACTATCGAGGGCGCTGGTAGGCTCATCAAGAAGTAGGATTGGCGCATCGCGCAAAATCGCCCTAGCCAATGAAAGCCTTTGCCGTTCACCACCTGAAAGGCTTGCGCCTTTTGGTCCAATCATTGTGTGGATATTATAAGGCAATTTGAACACAAAATCGCACGCGGCGGCCCTTAAAGCAGCTTCAATCTCCGTATCGCTTTTGGCCTCTATGCCAAAACAAAGGTTTTGCGCAATTGTGGCCTCGAAGACTATCGCATCTTGGGACACTAAAGCGATCGCACCCCTTAAGGAGGATAATTTTATATTGCGAATATCAATTCCGTCCAATGTGATTGCGCCGTCTTTAACATCAAAAAGACGCGGCACGAGATTGATTATTGTTGATTTGCCCGCGCCGGATGGGCCAACAAAAGCGATAGTTTGTCCGCGTTTCGCCTTAAAACTAATGCCATTTATTGCCGGTTTAAAGTCATATTCAAAGCTGACATCTTTGAACTCAATTTCGCCTTTTGGCTCTAAAATTTCGATTGCGTCAATCGCATCGCTGATTTTAGGTTCTTCGTCAAAAATTGCGTAAAACCGCTGCAGGCCAGCTACGCCCTCTTGGAGGATTGTATTCATATTTCCAAGGCTGCGAACCGATTGCGATACTAGCAAAAGCGCGGTGATAAAGGCCATTAAATCGCCAACCGATGCCGCGCCGCTATTAATTCTATATGCCGCAAAAGCCAAAACACCGGCAATCGCAAACCCGCCCAAAAGCTCTAGAATTGGGTCAATGCGCCCCTTTTGCTCAACCGCCTTTAGGAGGATATTCATGCGATCCTTTAGGGCAAAGCTAACTCTTTTGGCCTCTGAAGTTTCCATGCCATAGGTTTTCACTAAGCGAATACCGCCAAGACTTTCTTCGATTGTTCCGGATAATTGGCTGGCTTGGATCTGGCTTTGGCCGGCGATTTTTCGCAATCTTGTGCCAATCAGTGTGACCGGAAATATTGCGATTGGCAAAATCAAAAGCGTAACTAGGGCCAATTGCCAATCGGCATCAAACATCGCAATGGTTAGGCCAATAATCGTCAAAGTATCGCGCACCAAAGAGTTTGATACTTTCAAAACCCCTTCGCGGATTGCATTTACATCGTTCAAAAACCGCGAGGCAAATGCTCCCGATTGCTCTTTGATGATGTGCGCATAATCTAGCGTTAAAAGTTTTGCGAATAGGTCATTTTGCAAATCTGTCGTTGAGGCAAGCGCGGCCTTATTGGTCGTAACAGTCGATAAATACCAAAAGACACCGCGTATCATAGATATGACGATAACCGCAATAGGGCCCAAAAGCGCAATATCTGACGCTTTAAGATTGGCCCATATTTGCTTCTCGGGATTTGCCGCAAGATTGCCAAGGCCATCAATAATAGTGCCGATTATCTTGGGATAAAGGCTAGATGCGATTGCAACAATCGCCATAAAAATTGATGAAACAACGAGCAAAAGCCATTGCCGCTTTAGCCAATATTGCCAAAACCTTTGTATTGGCGCATTTTTAGGCACGGCATTCGCCATAAATTAATGATCTTCATCGCATGAATTGGCGCCATCGGGGTCAATAAGGCGATGGGCGTGAATTACAAAATAGCGCATATGGGCATTATCAACACTTCTTTGCGCCGCAGTTTTCCAAGCTTCACGGGCCTCGGCATAGTTTGGATATGCGCCGACAAAATCCATTTTGCTTAGATCGCGAAAGCTAATATGGTCAAAATCTTCTAATTCACCACCAACAACAAGATGGAGCAATTGCTTTTTTGGAACTGTATTTGGCATTTTCACCTCAAATTTAGAAAAGATTATAGGATATAGGTAATTTACTAGCAAAGTCCTTTTGCATAATTCTATAGAATTAGAATTCCTACTTTATGCTTAAGAGTGGGACTATTTTGCTAAACAAAAGCGCGAAAGAAATTCGAAATTGCAAATAATGCCAAAACGTGAAAAAAAACATTATGAAAATAATTGATAATGATGGCGAACTTTGCGTGCATCTTGCGCAAATAGCGGGTGATTGTTTGCTCGCAATTCTGCAAGACAAGTCTTTGAATAATGCTGAATTGGGAAAAAAAGGCGATATTTCAGCCAATGGCATAATAATAGAAGAACTAAAACGACATAGGCCGAACGATGCGATATTAACTGAAGAATCAATTGATGATAAATCGCGCCTTAAGGCAAATCGGGTTTGGATTATAGATCCATTAGATGGCACCTTGGAATATTCTGAGCGCCGTGATGATTGGGCTGTTCATATTGGCCTTGCGATTGATGGTCGCGCAAAAATCGGTGCAATTGCAATCCCAAGCCAAGGCAAGATCTATTCAAGCGCTAAAATTGAATCTCCTCTAGAAGCGAGAGCCACAAGAAAACCAATCATAACCGCTAGCCGTAGCCGAATGCCGCAAGAACTTAATGAATTGGCAAAATTTATGGGCGCACAAATAGAGTGCTCTGGCTCGGCGGGCTTTAAAACAGCGCAAATAATTGGTGGCCATGCCGATATTTATTTTCACACTGGCGGGCAAAGTGAATGGGATAATTGCGCACCAATTGCAGTAGCCAAAGCCCATGGACTATATGCCGGTGACATTTTTGGCAATGAAATAGATTATAATAAAATTGATGTTTCGGTTCCAAATCTTTTGGTTTGCCGAAAGGAATTTTTGGCGCCAGTAAGTGATTGGGTAAGTGCCAAAGAAAAATGAAAAGCGCGCGCATCCAAAGACGTAAACTATTAAGCCTTTTATTGCTCGGTGGGCTTTCGGCAACCGCTTGCGCGCGTGAAAATAGCAAAAATGCAAAGACCCAAAGTGAAAAAAGCAAATCAATCATAATTATTGGCGCGGGCCTTGCGGGGCTTGCGGCAGCACGCGAGTTAAAGTCAAAAGGCCACGAAGTATTAATCCTTGAAGGGCGCGAACGCATTGGCGGTCGAATTTGGACTAGCGATAAATGGAAAGATATACCGCTTGATTTGGGCGCAAGTTGGATTCATGGCGAAGAAAATAACCCATTGTCAAAAATTGCCGATGAAATTGGGGCACAAAGGATTGCCACAGGTTATGAAAGTTCAATTGCCTATGATTTTGATGGCCGCGAATTGAGTGCTGCGGATATGGGCGCTC
>CAYTWK010000112.1:0-2713 GCA_964442095.1 uncultured Caulobacteraceae bacterium
CTACCACAAGAAACATTGGAACGACTCCTTGGGCTAGATTACCTTATAATAGATGCCCTAAGATTTACTGAGCACCCAAGTCATGCAAATTTGGATTTGGAGCTTAAATGGATTAGTGAACTAAAGCCCAAAAATGCAATCTTGACTAATCTGCACATTGATATGGACTATGAAACTCTTTGTAATGAATTGCCGGAAAATATCAGGCCAGCATACGATAATATGCAAATTATTGCGTAACCGGAAACAATTTTCTGTAATCCTAAAATAAATAAAAGTGCAAAAAATTCTACTTTAGCACTGAATTGGGCGTATAGAGAGATATGTTCAAAAATCTATTTAGCAATACTTCAAAAAGTGCCGAACCAAAAGAAATTGAGGCGCAGATAAATTCCATATTGGCCAATATAAAAGAACCGGTTTCGGGCAAAAGAATATTGGAAACCGGCTTACTTTCCGATATTTCTTATCGAAGCAATCAATTACGTATAATCATTGAACATCCAATTGGATATACGGGCGATTTAAATAGTTTGCGCACTGAGCTCGAGACCAAATTATCAAAGATATCAGGCATAGAAAAAGTTTCTTTTTTAATAACCTCCCACAAAGCGGAGCCACATTCGGCGCGAAGTCAAGCTATTCCAGAAAGGGCAAAACCGAACACAACTTCAATAAGACCGCCAAATATCGGCAAAATGATTGCGGTTTATAGCGCCAAAGGCGGCGTAGGAAAATCAACAATTGCCTATAATCTGGCACAGGCATTATCGCGTGCGGGCTTTAGTGTCGGTATTTTAGACGCTGATATATATGGACCATCGCTTCCAACTCTAATGGGAAAAGCCGGCGAAAAATGCGATAGCGATGAAAATGGCAAAATATCGCCGGCTCATAACCACGGCATTAAGGCCATGTCGATTGGCTTTATGGTAGAGAAGGGGCAATCCTTAGCATGGCGCGGCCCAATGGTTAGCAAGGCTTTAATCCAATTATTTCAAGGTGTTAATTGGGGTAGTTTAGACTATATGATAATTGACATGCCACCTGGAACTGGCGATGTTCAACTATCTTTGGCGCAACAGGCACGGATAGACGGGGCGATTATGGTTTCAACGCCTCAAGAAATTGCACTATCGGATGTCGAGCGTGGCGTTTCAATGTTCAATAAGGCAGGCGTCAAAATCATTGGCCTTGTCGAGAATATGTCACTATTGAAAGATGAAAATAATGGTAGCGAAATCGACCTATTTGGGCGAGGAGGGGCTGTAAAAATGGCAAACCAATTAGGTATCGATAGTCTCGGGGAAATATATTTTCACCCTAGCCTTCGGATTTCTGCCGACGAGGGGGCAGCAACACCATTTGCCGCAATTGCGCAATTTGACGACTTAGCGCAATTGGTTTTGCAAAAATCCTAATCGAGATTTTTATACTAAAATCAGATGACTAATTACATGAATTAACAAGCCAACTAAACCGCCAATCAAGGTTCCATTAATTCTAATATATTGCAAATCGCGCCCAACAGCATTTTCAATTTGGCTCACAACGGTGCTCGCGTCCCAACCCTTTATGGTTTCGGCTACCATTCGCCCGACTTCCTCTCCTTGAGACGAAGAAAGTTCAATCGCCCATTGTTTCAGGCGATTATTGATACTTTCCTTTAACTCAATATCCCTTATTAAGACCTCAGATATTTCACCCAAGCCGTTCTCAATCGCATTTATTAGTTTTTCTTGGCGCGCTTCATTTGGCTCACTTAATTCACGCTTAATGTCCGACCAAATAGTGCCGGTAAACTTGGCAATTGTTTCATGTTCGGCAATATCACTTAGCCATTTATTCAATTGGGCACGCAAATCTGGATCAAATCTCAAATTATGCTCTAGATGGGCCAATGCCTCGTCTATGCGCCCACGTAAACTATGTGACGGGTCAGTAGCGGCTTCTTTTAAAGTGGCCTTTATTGAATCCAATAAAGCGTCAGATGCGGCACTATCAATTGCTAAGAGCTTGGGTAGCCAATCAGTATTTTCGGAAACCTTGCGCCTGAAATCAATTTCACTTGAATGAACAGCAAGATCTGCATGAAATATTATCAAATCGACAATCGGTTTATGGCGCTTATGCCGCGTCAATAATGCAATACCATCAGCGAGCAGGGTGCTTATATCGGCATTCTTAACCTTTTTTATGACGGCTCTTTGTATCCAATCTGAAATTGGGCCATCTTTTAATAATGACAGCAATTTCGGAACCGCAGAGGCTATACCAGAAGCGAGCCTTTTGGCGCGGCCAGCTTCATTAACCCATTTTGCAAACCCACCAGCAAGATCTACACCTTCAAGACGTCGCTCAACTTGATCTGGCTGTAAGAAATTACGCGAAATAAAGCGTCCAAGCCCAACCCCAATTCTATCTTTTGAATGCGGAATAATTGCTGTATGCGGTATTGGTAAACCCATTGGTCTCCTAAATAATGCGGTTACGGCAAACCAATCGGCCAATGCGCCAACCATCGCAGCTTCTGAAAATGCGCGAACGTAAGAAAGAAAACTATAATTAGCTTCGAAATAACGTGACACCAAATAGACAATTAGCATCAAATAGAACAATGAAGTTGCCAATCGGCGCATGCGGATAAATGCCAATTGCGCTTCGTCATTTGCGACTTTAGATTCTGTTTTCATAAATCCTATATAATTACGTT
>CAYTWK010000112.1:2813-6508 GCA_964442095.1 uncultured Caulobacteraceae bacterium
GCTTCGTCATTTGCGACTTTAGATTCTGTTTTCATAAATCCTATATAATTACGTTCTTCCTTATCGGCAAAGCAAAATAGCAAATGGTGGCAAATAGGCCAATTCTTCAAAAAATGCGTTACATGTGTCCCATAATATTCCTTATGCGACTGAGCTGTATAGCTTAGATACAAATTTATTCTATCGCTATTTGCCCCCTCTTTGAATTCTTCGCCTTGGAACTCAATAAATCTCTTATTGCCAAGTCTTATAAACAATGCAAGAAAAAACAAAACATATCGGGAGCAAGCGTGACACAAGAATCTATAGATAAGCATGATAATAAGTCAAAGTCCTCAAATCGCGTTGAAGTTAGCCGAATATTGGCATTCGCATTCCCCTCTTTTGCTCTCGCGGGCCTAGGGTTGCCATTCGTAATTCAATTGCCGCCCCATTATACTAATTATGTTGGAATTAGTCTTGGGCTTGTTGGCACTATTTTTATGGCAGCAAGATTATTTGATGTCTTCATCGATCTTGGTATCGGCATTTTGATGGATCAGACCAAAACAAAAATTGGCCGTTTCACGCCGTGGCTACTCGCTGGATCGATACCAATGTCAATTTTGTCATGGTTTTTGTTTATGGCTGAACCTGGCGCTAGTGCGTGGTATTTAGCTTTAAGCCTTTTTGGAACCTATATAACTTTTTCGATTGGCACTTTGGCGCAATTAGGTATCGGAAACTCTCTATCTAAAGATTATCACGAAAGATCTCGTATATTTTCGTTCTGGCAGGCGTTCAATATTATTGGCATGTTAATGGTGTTGTCTATTCCATTTATCGTCCAAAAGACTGGCGGCACTGCCGCTGAAGGCGTCCAGAGCATGGGTTGGTTTGTAATTGTAATGATGCCGGTAGGCGCTTTAATATCCTATTTTTTTGCGAAGGAGAAAGTTTCCGATATTCCGATCCAGAAATCGAATTTCCAAGATGTAAAAGCGCTTATAGGCCTAGATTCGTTCCAAAGAGTGTTGGCAGCCGACTTGATACTTTCATTTGCTTCTGGCGTTATCGGCGGCTTATTTGTTTATCTTCTTAGCTCTGTCAAGGGATATGGCGATTCAAGCTCGGCGATGCTTTTGGCATATTTTGTTTGCGGCCTCGCCTGCACACCAATTTGGGTTAAGGTTTCAAAAAAAATTGGCAAACACGGCGCTCTTAGTGCGGCAATATACTTTTTATGTGTATCATTAATTATGCTAATTTTTATGCCTATGGGCAATTTCCCAATCGCTATTACAATGGTGGCAATTTCGGGAATTGGCTATGCCGCGCCTCTTTATTTCGTTCGCGCAATGGCGAGCGATGTCGGCGATGAAGACAAATTAGTTACCAAAAAAGACCGCACAGGCATGATTTTCGCTCTAGTATCCCTAACCTCCAAAATTGGCTATGCACTCTCAGTTGGTATTAGCTATCCCCTGCTCGAGGCCTTTGAATTTGACCCTAAACTTGGGACAAACAATAGCGAAAGTGCGGTTTTAGGTTTTGAATTTGTTTATTTCGGATTTCCGATAATTTGTTATTTAATAACTATTTACCTACTCAAAAACTATAAACTAACTTCTGAGCGCGTAGCAGAGGTCCAAGCCCAATTAGAAAATGAAGCGATTATAAAACAATAATGACCATGAATGACGACCTCGATAAAAGGCTATTTAATGCCATAAAAGAGCAAATAGAGATTATGTCACGATTAAGAGCGCCAGATAATGGGTGCCCGTGGGATATTGCGCAAGACTTTGATACTATTGCGCCCTATACAATCGAAGAAGCTTATGAAGTCGCGGATGCAATTGAAAAGCGTGATTTTGCTGCTCTAAAAGAGGAATTGGGCGATTTGGTATTTCAAGTTGCATTTCACGCGCAAATGGCACAGGAAAATGGTCTTTTCAATTTTGTTGATGTGGTTGAAACCCTCAATGAAAAGATGATACGCAGGCATTCACACGTTTTTGGAGATGATAAAGCAAAGACACCAAATGAAGTTTTACAGAATTGGGAAAAGATAAAAGCTGGGGAGCGGGATAATAAACAAAAGAGCGATAATAGTGTTTTAAAAGATGTTGCCCTCCCCCTGCCCGCATTATTGCGGGCTTTAAAATTATCGAAACGCGCCGCCCGCGTCGGCTTTGATTGGCCTGATATTTCGTCAGTTTTCGAGAAGCTAATAGAGGAATTAGACGAAACCAAAGAGGCAATTGAAATCCAAGACATAGCCCATATCGAAGAAGAAATCGGCGATGTATTGTTCGTATTGGTAAATCTTGCAAGAAAATGCGAAATTGACCCTGAAAATGCCCTTAGGATGGCAAATTATAAGTTTGAAAGACGCTTTCGCGGTGTCGAAGAATTATTGCGCAAGGAAAATTTGAAAATTGAAGATTGCGATTTAGAGACTATGGAAAGTAAATGGCTAGAGGTCAAACTTCTTGAGAAAGCTAGTCGGTAGTTCTTTAAAGTCACTGAAATTTGAAGAAAATCTTTGCCACAAATTTTCGTCAATCCTAATTTTTAGTATGCTGCCCGGGCCAAATCCTTTTGCGCCATTGGTGTTAATTTCGCCAATAACAATACCTTTTTCGTATAGCCAAGCACGGGTTTTGCCGTGTTCCGGCGCGATATGAATACACTTCTCGAGCGACGAAAACGATAATTCTTTGTCTATTATCGCAAATAATTCATCTAGACTTTGCCCATTTATGGCCGAGATAAGAACCGCGTTTTCGCCCTTTTGCTTTAAAAGGTTTTGCGCCTGCTTTTGCAAAAGTTCGTATTCATCTTTTGCCAATAGATCAGCCTTATTCCACGCCTCTATTATGATTGGAGGATCTTCAATTTCGCCAATTATTTTATCAAGAATTATATCTACATCATGCTTTTGCGCATCACTTTCATCAATTGATATATCACGGACATGAATAAGAATATCAGCAAGCGCCACTTCTTCGAGTGTGGCCCTGAATGCGGCGACCAATTCATGCGGCAAATCAGTAATGAAACCAACTGTATCGGTAAGAATTATCTCGCGGCCGCGCGGTGTTTTAAGTGCGCGTGACGTTGTATCAAGTGTTGCAAATAGCATATCTTTTGCCAAAACTTTGGCATCGGTCGCAGTATTGAATAGCGTTGATTTTCCTGCATTTGTATAGCCAACCAGAGCAATTATAGGATACGGAACCCTATCTCGTCCTGCCCTCTGCAGAGATCTCGTGCGCCGAACTTGTTCTAGCTCTTTTTTCAATTTTATGATTTTATCGTTTATTATGCGCCTATCTAGCTCTATCTGACGCTCCCCTGGCCCGCCAGTTTTACCGGTTCCCCCCCTTTGGCGCTCAAGGTGGGTCCAAGTTTTTACTAGACGTGATTTTTCATAGCTAAGGCGCGCTAATTCGACCTGTAACTTGCCTTCTTTTGTGCGTGCTCTAAGCGAGAATATCTCAAGAATTAGCCCAGTTCTATCAATAGTTTTTATGCCAAGGCGCTTTTCAAGATTCCTCTGTTGCACCGGACTAAGTTCATCATCGACAATTAGGATTTTTACGTCCAATTCTTGGGCCAATTGGTCAATTGTTTCGAGCTTTCCCTTACCAAAATAGGTCGAGGCTCTAATTTCTCGCATTGGCTCAATTTTCGCATGTGCGATCTCAAGT
>CAYTWK010000113.1:0-6506 GCA_964442095.1 uncultured Caulobacteraceae bacterium
CGCGGTGTGGACGCCCGAGCGCCACTTCCATGCCTTCGGCGGCCCCAGGCAGAAACTATAAATGCGCCATCCAATTGCCCGAAATTCGGTATAATTATGCGCCAGTTGCGAGCATCTTGATTGAAAAAGCAATTGCGAACTAATTCATCACTCGGGAGGTCTTTAAAAACCCCACTTCCAGAAATGCTAGCTTCTTTAAGGCCGGCATTTGGCAAAAGCTCACGCCATGCCCCAGGGCTATCAGAGGAAGTCGCATCAATGCTCTTGGCGCTAAATGCAATTGTGCGCGCCTTTAGTCCTCCAATTGTTGTAAAAACGGGATTTTGTGCGCCGTCTGATATTTTTAATAATATGTCGCGTGCCGCCTGAAGCGCCATTCTAATTCTCCTATAATTTTTCGGTTATTATCTTCAGGCGAACAACGCCCAAAAAAGTGCGCCCATCTATGGCGCGAAATACATCTGCATAAGAGCAAATCAGCAAAGTGATTTTTATCTCATTTGATATTGGTTTTGCGCTTGCTGCCCAATTTTGGATAGCTTCTATTGCTGCTTTAGCTTCCGAGAGGCCGGTATTTCGGCAATGCACCTCTATTGTTGCTATATGCTCCTGCGCGGTTTCATAATCGGCTGCCACTGGCCGCGTTTCCCACCTGCGCCAGAACGCAAATGGAAATGCTGCCTGCTTTATTGGCGCATCAAATAAACGCAAAGGTTCACCAAGCGCCGAAATAATGGCGGCGTCTTCACTCATACTTTCTTCGAGCGCTATCTTGGTAAAATTCGCACTCATAGACGCACCTGCGGCTTTTGAATTTGCGATTTTTCATTATCGCGCAAAGCAATTAGGCGAGCAGCTTCCTCTAAAACTTCTAGTTTTAGACTTGCTGGGACCAGCTCTGGAGCATCAAAACCAGCGAAATAGTCTATTTCGATTTGAAATGCTGGGCCACAAAGTCCAAATAAACCGTCAGTTATTTTGGCCAAGTCATTTCGGATTTCACTATTTCCATTTTGCGAAATTGAACGAACTTCACTTATGGTGTCGGGGGTAAAAGCGGGGCGCAAAATTGCTGCGCCCCCCATTTTGTTTGCATAAGCAAATGCTTTGGCAATGTCTTGGTTTGTAAAACTTTGCCGCACTTTGCGCTTTATTAGGGCCTTTGCATTTTTCGCCTCTATGCTGGCAATTGCTGCAGCTTGGATAATTGCTAAGACTGCATTATCTGCATCCGAACCAATTCGCAGATAAGAGCGAATTTCGTTCAAGGAAACCGCGTTAGAAGCAGGCGGTATAAGAATTACAAACTCTGACATTCTTAGCTCACCGCGAATTTCAACAATTTAATTGCGTCAAAATCCTGCACGCCACCGCCAACGCGTTTGGTTACATAGAAAAGCACAAACGGTTTGTTTGAATATGGATCGCGAAGCACGCGAACATCTGTTCTATCGACAATTAGATAGCCCTTTTCAAAATCACCAAAGGCAATAGAATGTGAGTTCGCTGCAACGTCAGGCATATCTTCGCATTCATAGACATTAAATCCCAATAGCGTTGTTGGCTGACCAGCAACCAAAGACGGCTGCCAAATATAATTGCCAGTTGAATCTTTGAATTTGCGAACTTGGCCTAGTGTGCGGCGATTCATCAAGAATGACGCATTGGCCCTATATGGCGTGCGCGGCGCATAAGTTAAGTCCACAATCTTATCCGCAGGATTTGTTGTTGCGAATGCACCAGCAACGCCGGTGGCAATATAGCCGAGATTTCCATAAGTCTGGGTGTTATCGGCAACAATTGGATTTGCCAAAATGCCCTTCGGCTTATTAACGCCATCGCCACTAATGAATGCGACACCCTCAGCACTTGCAAAGCTCTGCGCGATTTCAGCTGCTAGCCACGCATCAATATCAACCGCTGTATCCTCTAATAGAGTTTGGGTCGCAGCAGCCAAAGCATATAATTCACCCATTGGGAAAGATAACAATTCAAGGCTTGGCGTATTGGTGACGGCACGCGCGCCAGTTTCGGCAACCCAGCCAACCGCAGCTGCGCTAACAGAAACAGGCTTTCGGAAATTGCCGGAATTGGTTGGCCGGACGCTTGCTATTCTGCGAAGCGGCGAAATATTTGCCAAAGTTCTTTCAATAACGGCCTGAACTTCGGGCGGCGCAATATGGCCACCATCAGAGGGAACCGAAGTTGATAGTGACTTGGCTTCTATACGCGCAAGCGCAGCTTCATCGCCCTTGCGCATGAAGTTTGACCATGCGGTCTTTTCTTCATTATTAGTAGAAGGCGCATTACCAATTTGTGGACGCGCATTCATTAGCGCCAATCGGTCTAGGCTTGATTGAGCCTGTGACAAAGCTCGATCAATTCTGTCAACTTTTTCTTCGAGCAAAATATCGCCCGCAACTTTGCGTTCGATTGCGCCTAGCCTTTCGTCATTGGCCTCTTTGAAGGCTGCAAAAGTGCCCATAAGATTTGATTGTGCTTCACGAATTGTCGCGGGCACAGATTTATTTTCATTTTCCATTCTCTACTCCGATGATTGCGCAGCGCTAAGCCGCGACTTGGTTTAGTTCCGTAACAAGCCGTAGCCGGGCTCGTGGAAGCATTGGGTAAGCGACCAAAGAAATTTCTCTAAGATCTATTGTTTTTAACATGCGGCCACCACTATCGAGGGGGCGGAATTCTAAAGTTCGAAATCCTATTGATAGGCCACCAATTTCTCCGCGCTGCACAAGATGACTAGCAAGCCTTGAATTGGCATCGCTATTTCGGATTATACCCTCAACCCAAAGGCCGATTTCGTCCTCATGGACCTTCAGCCACTCACCGACTGGTTTTTGGGGGTCATGCTGATACAGCATTCGGATTGATTGGGCTGGCAGTGATTTCAGTGATTGCGCGAATGCACCTTTTTGAACCACATCGCCTGCGAGATCTTTCATTGCAAAAAGGCTTGCATAGCCAGCTATCATTATTTGGCTCATTGTCTTGCCCCCCTATCAAGGCGGGTTTCGATACGGCCCAAAGACATTCGCGCGGCAGACATTTCAGCTTCAAGCCGCGCCAATCTCTCGCTAACATTTGATTGGGTCGATAGACGCGCTTCTATGCTATCGAGCCGTTGAGCGGCGCCGCCAACCCATAATAAAGCGCCAAAGGCTTGCACCAGCATTGCAAAAATCAGTGCCAAAGTAATGCGCCCATCGAACCATGATTTGGAAACTAATTCGTTCATGGCTTTAGTCCTGCCATTTTGCGCTTTTCTTCGAGTGTAAGAAAATTCGCACTTTCAAGGCGCGCCCAAAGGCTTTCGCGCTCAGCACTAAGTGCTGGCACAGTTTCAAAATCTGCGATTACATTAAGTTCAATATCGCTCCAGCCACTAAGAAAGGCCGAAAGCGCGCCCGTTAATTTATTGATTAATGGCAGAATACTCTGGCGCCAAAAGGCATTATTTGCTTCTTTATAATTTGAATAAGTATTGTCCCCTGGGATTCCCAAAAGCATAGGTGGCACACCAAATGCCAAGGCAATATCGCGTGCTGCTGCGCGCCTTGCTTCGACAAAATCCATTTCTGCGGGGCTAAGTGACATGGGCGACCATTCAAGTCCACCTTCGAGCAATAGTGGCCGCCCAGCATTTGAAGCGCCAGTATGCGCCAATAATAATTCCGCCTTTAAGCGCTCGAACTGCTCATCACTAAGGCGTTCATTGCCATTTTGACCGCGATACACAAGTGCACCGGAAGGGCGCGCTGCATTATCAATAAGTGCCTTATTCCATGCGCCGCCCGCATTATGAATATCTATAGCTGTCGCCGCCGCCTCTATTGGTGACTGGCCATATAAATCGTCCATTGGATTAAATAACTTTAGATGCAATACATCCGAGCGGCCCGAAATTGGATCTCTAAAAAGTCGCCGCGATTGGTTATTTTGTCGATATTCCCAGCCAATTGGCCATGAATTGGCACCTTGGAGAATGCGAACATTGTCTGGCCTAAGGACGCATAATTCGCGCGGTTGTCCATCAATCGCAATCATTTCAAGATATGCATTTCCGGCAATTTGCAAATGCCCGATAAAGGCCTCCAATAATTCTGGACCGGTTTGCTCTATGTTTGGCCGTGACAATAGAGAGTTAAACGAATGCTGCTCTCCATCTTTTGTGATTACTCTGAGCGGCACAGATGCCGCCGCTTCAGCTACAAGCCGCACGCAGCGGTAGGCAATAGGGTTTTGCTTATAGCCTTCTTTGGCCAAGGCACCATAATCACGCGGGGTCCATGCTGGCTGACCAATACTTGAAAAAGCGACATAAAGACCATTAGACTTAGATTCGCCATTTAATGAATGATTATTCGTTCGTTTATTCTTAGATATGAATGGGTTTTGGAACATTTTTCTCTATTTCTACACTTGGGTTAAATTGCGCGTGCGCGAGGTCTTGCGGAATCTTGAAGAACTAATTGGCTAATTGCCCAGACCAGAGCGTCCATCCGATCGGGACTTTTTGAAAAGCCCTTGGCGCCAAATGAACACATTTCGTCTTCTAATTCGCGAAAATGTGCTTTGTGGGCGACACGACCTTGTGAGTATAAAAGCGCTATTGGCTCGGCGCGGAGCCTCTTGGATTTGCTAGCGTGCAAAAGCTTTACCGGCGCATTTTTTGCCGCAAGCTTTATAATCTCGCGCACCATTTCACCACCTTGATTGGCTTCGGCAATTATACAATCAGCACCAAAATCTTCGTATGCTCTGGCTATAGTTTGCGACCAATCATTAGGGTTTTGCCCTTGCGTAGAAATATCCGCCAGAACCACGGCCTTAGTGCCGCTTTCAAAAGACCCGGCAACAATTATCCCGCACCTATCGGCCTTTTTACCAACGCTAACGGGCGGATCTACCGCGATAATAATTCTCTCTAAGTTTTCAGGTGCTTCTATAGAGCGCGCGCGTTCAATATCAACGCGTGTCCATAAGGCACCTTCAGGGTCTTCGATTAATTCACCCTCTAATTCTTGGCGCGCGAAAACCGAATTCTCATATCGGCGCTCTAGATCCTGAACAAAGCCTTCGGCAAGGTTAGCAATATTGTCGCTGCTTGCGTTGCGCGTCACAACACAAGTCTCGTCGAGAAGTAAGTTTTTCAACCAAGACACAGGACGCGGTGTAGTCGTTAGCATCAAACGCGGACTATCACCAAGCCTTAAAGCTGGGCGCAAAGTATCAAGGACTTTTTGACCATCTTTCCATATTGCAAATTCATCGCCCCAAGCAAGGTCAAATTGTGGCCCGCGCAAACTATCAGGCACTTCGGCAGAATAAATGCTTGCTCTGGCACCATTGGGCCAAACCAAACGTTTTTTTGAAGGCTCAAATACTGGCCTTGCGTTCTCCGAGGCAATTTTAATAAGCCCAGATTCGCCTTCTATCATAGTATCGCGAACATCGGCAAAAGTCGGTGCAATCAGAGCAATATGGCTAGCGCTTGCGGTTTCCACGGCTTCACGCACCCATTCTGCTGCTGCGCGCGTTTTGCCTGCTCCTCGACCGCCGAGGAAGAGCCATGTCCGCCAGTTTCCGCTTGGCGGAAGTTGCGTCTGCCGCGCCCAAAACCGCCAGTCCTCGGTCAACATTTTTATCCGATGAGGCGGAACCCCTTCGAACAATAGACTTCGTTTCTGTATAGGCATTGATGCGAGAAAGTCTGCGTTCAAGAACCGCAAAGAGTTTGTCGCGGGCGGCGCGTCTTTGACTAATTTTATCACTATTGGTTTCCATAATTGCTCCGCTTTGAAGATGCCCTTATCATCGCAGAACAAATTCTCCGTGGGATAGCAAATTGTCAAACTCCTAATTTTATTGGCAATTTTGCAATTTTTAGAATTGATAAAGCAAGGATTATTCAAATAGGCATAGCGCGCCAAAGCCTATTTTTATTGAGTGAATCGGTTTAGCCAAATCAATCGTAAAAAGATTTGTGAAGCAAAATGAAAAAAGCCTATCGTGCAGATATCCTAGAGAAAAAAGCCAAGGCTTTGCGGCGCAAGCAAACAATTTCAATGTTGCTGCTTTCCATAACAAGTTTTGTAATTGCACTTTTCGTTTTTTTTACAATCAATTTTTTTCTTGGTGACCTTCCGAAACTCTCAAGCGAGCAAGAACTTTGGACCACTAATCGCAAGCAATCAATGGAGATCGTCGATAGCAAAGGCAATACCATAGCCCATCGCGGGCCGCGATATGGGCGCCAGATTGATATTGATAAATTGCCACGTCATGTATTATTGGCGTTTCTTGCTGTCGAAGATGCACGGTTTTTCGAACATGGCGGAGTGGATTTTTGGGCCGTCGCTAGAGCATTTGTCGAAAATTTACGCGCGGGTCACAAAGTGCAAGGCGCATCAACTATCACTCAACAATTGATAAAAAATATCTATCTCTAGCCTGAGCAAACCTATAAGCGCAAAATTCAAGAAATGATT
>CAYTWK010000114.1:0-6477 GCA_964442095.1 uncultured Caulobacteraceae bacterium
TGTGGTTGATGTTTGCATTACATAATTTAAAAGCATTAATCCAATTTTATACTTTGCTCATAATGGTGTGATTTTAAAATCCGATTTGCACTAATCATTGGAGCAATCAAATTGACCCGAACGGCTTGTTACAAATGAAAAACGTTACCAATGCTCAAAAAATCTTCATGGGTTTTGCCATTCTTTCGCTTTTATGCGTTGGGTTTGGGGTGTTCATTACCCAATCTCTTGATGTTCCATTATCATTATCGCTTCGAAATCTTGTTGCGTGGGTTATAGGGCTAGTTATTGCGTTTCTAATTTACAAATTCCAAAATATTCGTTTTAATTGGATTTATATAATTATCGCCTTTATTGCGCTAATCTGTTCGAATTTAGGGCCTGCCCAAGAAAATGTTCAAAGATGGATAAAAATTGGGCCGATAGTTTTTAATGTGGCGCAATTATTTTTGCCCGCAGCTATTGTTGCCTTTGGCGCACTAAATCCGCAAAAATGGAAAAATTTCGCTTTGGCCATTTTGATGTGCCCATTATTAATGTTGCAACCAGATGTGTCGCAATGCGCGGCATTCTCGCTCGCTATAATTGGCATCGCTTTTATGTCGGAGGTGTCCAATCCAGTAAAGGCAATTGTTTCTATTGCGCTTATCCTTTTTGTCCTTATTACAAGCGCCATAAGAGATAGTTTGCCTCCAGTCCCCGAAGTTGAAGGTATTATAAAACTAAGTTTTGAAATGTCGCCAATATTTGGGGTTTTGTGCCTATTACTTTTAGCGATTACCGCAATCGAGCCAATTGGGCTTGAACATAAGAATTCGAATATTTTACCTTCGCAAATCGCTCTAAGTATATACTTTATTATAGTATCCCTTGCGCCGCTTTTAGGTGCATATCCCGTGCCTTTAATGGGCATTGGTTTTAGCTCAATAATAGGCTCATGGCTTGGGATTGGGCTATTATGCAATATAATTTCGTCTGTCAAAAAGATTGACCAAGCGGTCGCAAACGCTTAGCAATGAGGAATGAAAAAACTAGCTAATATAATTGCTGAAGTCATGATGGAAAGCGAATATCTATCATTAATTAAAAAGTCCGAGCAAGCCAAATGAGTGAGAAGCCGCCAATTGGGGCAATGATTATTCCCGTTACCGAATTTCAGCAAAATTGCACATTATTATGGGCGACCGCAACCATGGATGGAGTTTTTGTCGATCCAGGCGGGGAGGCCGATAAACTTATCGAGGCCGCAAAAGCGCGTGGTGTTAAAATCGTTGAAATTTGGCTGACCCATGGACATCTTGATCATGCGGGTGGCGCGATGGAGGTTGCGCGCAAACTTGGTGTGCCAATAATTGGGCCCCATGAAGATGATAAATTCTGGCTTGATCAAATAGAGCAATCTTGGGCCAAATATGGTATGCCGCAGGGCGAAAATTGCACGCCAACCAAATGGCTTAAGGATGGCGATATTGTCGAGCTATCGGGTATAAAGTTTGATGTTGTTCATTGCCCCGGTCATACACCCGGCCATGTAGCATTTATCAATAAAGATATAAAAATTGCATTTGTTGGTGACTTAATCTTTCAAAATTCAATTGGGCGCACAGATTTTCCGCGCGGGAATCATCAAGATTTGATAAATTCGATTACCCAAAAATTATGGCCCTATGGCGGCGATATTCAATTTATACCGGGGCATGGGCCAATGTCCACCTTTGGTATAGAGCGCGCACAAAACCCATTTGTTGGCGATAGGGCTTTGGGATTGTAATGGCCAGATTAGAAATATCCCATCTAGGCAATCAAGGCGAGGGGGTTGCCCTTGGTGATGATGGCCCGATTTACGTTCCCTATACATTGGCAGGGGAAACAATTGATGCGGAAATAATCAAAAACCGTGGCAAATTGATTGATGTTATCACCAAAAGTAGCGACAGAACCACGCCAGAATGCCAATATTATGGGGTTTGCGGCGGTTGCAATTTGCAACACCAAAGTGACGCGAAAACTTTGGAATTTAAACAAAATCTCATCCTAAGCGCACTCGAGCGGGCTGAATTATCTGCTGAAAGCGGCCTAAAATCCAATATCGCGCCGACTATTGCGGCCTATGGCAATGGGCGACGCCGTGCCAAGTTTAGCGCCAAACGTGAAGGCGCAAAGATTATTCTTGGCTTTATGGGCGCTAAATCACACGACCTAATTGATATTGACGATTGTCTTATTCTTACGCCAAATTTGCGTGCCTTTATCCCAAGGTTGCGCGAACTATGCCGCACTTTGATTGTGGGCCGCGAAGAAGTGGCAATCAATATTACCGATAGCCTCACTGGAATAGATGTTGATATTCATGGCCTAAAGCCAATTGAGAAATGGCATAGACCAGATTTGGAAAAACTTGCGCGCGCCGCCAGTCTTGCCAATATTGCGCGCCTTACACTTGATACCCATAATGCCTATATGCAAACGCCGCCGATTGTTAAAATTGGAGGTGCGAATGTTGAAATTCCGCCCGCTAGCTTTCTTCAGGCTAGTCAAGAGTGTGAAGATTTGATGGGTGATTTGGTGGTGAAATGGGCAAAGGGCTCCAAGCGCTTTGTTGATTTATTTTGCGGTATTGGCACTTTTGCCCTTAGGCTAAAGGCACTCGGTGAGGTAAAGGCCTATGAAGTTCATACCCCTAGCGTTTTTGCACTTAATAGGGCCGCAAAAACTCTTGCGGGCGGGCATACTCTGACTGCGTTTTCACGCGATTTATTCAATGTGCCGGTTGCACCACTCGAGCTAAAGGGAATTGATTGCGTGGTTCTAGATCCGCCTAGGGCAGGAGCGGAGGCGCAGATAAAGCAATTGGCAAAAACGAAAATTCCCAAGATTATTTATGTCTCTTGTGATCCAATAAGTTTTGCCCGCGATACTAAATTACTGATTGCGTCTGGTTATAGACTAAAAGAAGTCCATGGATTTGATCAATTTCACTATAGTCCGCATGTTGAGCTTGCGGCGCTTTTGGTAAAATAAATGCGCGAAAAATATTGGCAAAATGTTGCTATCAAAGACTGGAGCGATGAGGAATGGGAGGCGCTTTGCGATGGTTGCGCAAAATGCTGTTTGATACGCCTCGAAGAAGAAAATACCGGCGAAATTTTCAATACCGATGTTCATTGTAAATTATTAGATGAAAAAACTTGCGCCTGTTCTGATTATGCTAATCGCACCCAATATGTGCCCGATTGCGTAAAGCTGGATAAAGAGAATATTTATACGCTCTCATGGCTGCCAAAGACCTGCGCTTACCGCTTAATTGCCGAGGGTAAACCCCTGTTTGATTGGCATTATTTAGTTTCAGGCTCGCGCCAATCCATAATAGATGCGGGCATGAGTATAATGGGCCAAACCATTAGTGAAAAACATATAAAAGTCAAAAACCTCGCCAAACGTATAAAATTTTGGAAGGGTGAATAATCCAAATCTTAATTGCCATCGTAATATCAGCTAGGAGATTAGAATGGCGAAAATTGTTTGGATTACGGGTGCGAGCACAGGAATAGGGCGCGCGCTAGCGGTTAAATTAGCAAAAGAGGGAAATATTATTGCGGCCAGTGCACGAAACGCCCAATTACTTGCAAGTCTTTCGCTCGAACATGAAAATATTCATGCCTTTGCCTTAGATGTAACCCAAAAGGCCGCTGTGCGCTTGGCAATTTCAAAAATAATCTCAAAATTTGGCCGTATAGATTTGGCGATTTTAAACGCCGGCACTTATGAGCGCGATAATATTGAAAATTTCAATCAGTGCCCATTAAAAAGCAATTTTGATCTTAATTTCTTCGCCACGATTGATTGTATGGATGCGGTTTGCCGCAATATGATTGAGCGCAAAGCTGGGCAAATTGCAATAGTTTCCTCGGTCGCCGGTTGGGTCGGCTTGCCATATGCTGCATCTTATGGCGCAAGCAAAGCCGCCTTAAATAATTTTGCAACTTCATTGCAGCCGGAAATGGCCAAAAATGGCATTGACCTTCGGGTTATTTGTCCGGGTTTTGTAAAAACGCCATTAACCGCAAAGAATGATTTTGAAATGCCATTCATTATAAGCCCCGAACGCGCAGCAGATGAAATCATAAAGGGCCTTGAAGGGCACAAATTTATGATTTCATTTCCTAAAAGAATGGTGTTTTCTTTGAAATTCTTGTCGGCCTTGCCAAACTGGCTAAAGCTTCATATGACCTCTAAAATATTGCGCGATTAGGGCTTTAGGCCTTTAGCAGAAACTGCCCCACATCAATTCGTTTCGCGCGAAAACCTGCAGCGCAATAGTGCAAATAATAGCGCCACATATTATAAAATCTGTCATCAAAACCAATTTGCGAAAGTCTCGGCCATTTGGCCACAAATTCTCTATCCCATAATAATAGCGTCCGCTCATAATCGAGGCCGAAATTAAATTCATCAATCATTTCAAAGCCGAATTTTGCCGAAATTTGATTGACCTTTTCCGATGATGGTAGCATTCCACCTGGAAAAATATAGGTTTGGATAAAGTCGGTATCATTTCGGTAATCTTCAAAGCGCGAGTTTTCGATTAAGATCGATTGAATCATGGCTTTGCCATTAGGTTTCAGTAGTTCTCGCAATTTTGCAAAATAGATTGGCCAATTTTCTTCACCGACCGCCTCGAGCATTTCAATAGATACTATTTTGTCAAACTTTCCGGCGCAGTCGCGATAATCCAATAGTTTTAAATCCGCTTTCTCACTTAGGCCTTTTGCGGCAAGGCGATTATTCGCCCATTCAAGCTGCTCTATTGAAAGTGTTAGGCCCGTAATATGGCATCCAGTTTGAGTTATAGCTTGTTCCGCAAAGCCGCCCCAGCCGCAGCCAATCTCAAGCACGCGGTCATTGGGGCCGATTTCGAGCATATTAATAATACGCTGATATTTGGCGATTTGCGCTGCCTCTAAATCCTTCTGTCCATCAAAAATGGCCGAAGAATACGTCATAGAGGCGTCGAGCCATTCCTTATAGAATTCGTTTCCAATATCATAATGATAGGAAATGTTTTTCCTGCTGCCGGCTTTTGAATTGGCATTCAATTTGTGGCGAAGATCATGGAAAAAGCGAACCAATGGTAATTCTTTGATTAGGGCTTGCAATTCTTCTTCATTGTCTAGGGCGAAATCTAATAGAGCACCTAAGTCTTCACTTTGCCAATCATTTTCCATATAGGCGCGGCCAAAGCCAATTTCACCTTCGGCAAATAGCCGCCAGAAAAAACGAAGATTATTGATTTTAATATCTGCAGCAAACCCCGCCTTCTCACCAATTATTTGAAAACTTTTCTTGTTTGGAAAAGCGATTGTTAGGCTTCCGCGTTTAATTGGTTTAAACCAATTTAAAATCTTCTTTTGCCAAAAATTTGGCGCAATTTCATCGCTGATGCTTAGGATTGTGGTTTGAGTTTGGGGTAGTGTAGTCATTGGTATTCTCTATTTGATGATTGACGGTTGAGTAGGCTTCTTGGCTTCGTGGTGTTTGAAAACGGGGACGCCTTTTGCCAATAATTTTATAGCTTCTAGATGTATTGCAAAGACAACCTTTAGGGTCATTAATGGATAGCTTAATAGCGCCTGAAATAGGATTTTTTTGGAAAACTCTTTCTTGTGGCCATGAAACGCGGCATACAAAAGCGCGCCGTCCTTATCGGTTTCGTATATTTTTATTGCGACCCTATCCGTGGGTGGAATTATCTTGAAATTATATTCGCAATCCATCGGGATAAAGGGCGAAACATAGAAAACTTTGGGGCATTTATGCTCAATGGTTTGGGCGCTGTTTTCGCTTAGATTGATAATATAATGATGTCTTTCGCCAAATGTATTGGCCACTTCATAAATGATAAAGCTAAGCCTATCTTGATTATTATAGCCAAAATATACGCTTAAGGGGTTGAAAACAAAGCCGAAAATGCGCGGATAGCATAATAATTCAATTCTTTTTACTTCGCCAATAGTGCCTGAAGTTTGCGCTAGGATTTTTATGTTCTCAAAAAGGCTTTGCGCATTTGGGCCGCGCTTTGTGCCGAAATCCTTTTGCCAAAAGCTGAAAATTGCCCATTTATCAAACCCGAATAGCCAGCTTGATTTGGGGGCTGTGCGCGCCTCATCAATATCAATTAGGGTCGAAAAAACGCGATATTTCAAGCTATGTTGTTTGGGGCGGTGGCGGATATGGACGACTTCGCCAAAATATAGGCTATGCGACATTTTGAATATCCTCATTGCCGAGATAGATGCGTGACTTATTTAGGTCAAATTGCCAAGGCCTTTGAACTCCGCCCGCCATTTCTGCCGCCAAAAGCCCAGACTGGAGGCCGTCTTCATGAAAGCCATAGCCAAAATATGCGCCGCAGAACCATGAATTATTTTGCCCTTGGATTTGCCATAATTGCTTTTGTGCATCGATAGCCTTTTGATT
>CAYTWK010000115.1:0-6460 GCA_964442095.1 uncultured Caulobacteraceae bacterium
TTGGCATTCGCAATGTTACAGATATTCCAAAGGCCCTTAGAGAGGCGCACCGCGTCCTTAAAAAGGGCGGACGTTTTTATTGCCTTGAATTTTCAAAGCCAACTACGGATTTGCTTCAAACGGCCTATGATTTTTGGTCATTTAATGGAATTCCAAAAATTGGAAAATTGGTCACTGGTGATGGCGCGCCATACCAATATTTGGTTGAAAGTATCGCCAAGTTTCCAGACCAAGAAACTTTCAAGCAAATGATTATTGATGCTGGCTTTAAGCGCGTATCCTACACCAATTATACGGGCGGAATTGTTGCCCTACATGGCGGCTGGGTTTTATGATTTTTCGCCTTGCTCGCCTAATAAAGGTCATTTGGACTTTGGGGCGCTATGACGCAATACTACCACACGAATACCAAGAATTATTGCCACCGAGTGCAAAACTATTTGGAAAACTTCTAAGGCTTGGCGCGAAAAAAGATGGCCAATTAGGGTCTCGTATGTCAATTGCTCTCGAGGAATTGGGCGCTGTTTGGATAAAGCTGGGGCAAATCCTCGCGACCCGTCCTGATATTGTCGGCATTGATGCCGCCGCTGAGTTGTCAGGTCTAAAAGACAGGGTAAAGCCGTTTGATACGAAAATCGCGCGGAGAATTCTGGCCACGGAATTTACACGCGGCGATGAAGGCAAACTAGATGAAAAATTCGGTGAATTAGGCGAAATTGTCGCCGCCGCCTCGGTCGCCCAAGTATATAAAATAAAGGCGAAGGATGGCCGCGATTTAGCTTTAAAGATTCTAAGGCCAAATATAATTGCGAACATTAAGCGCGATTTGGACGCTTTAATGCTTGGGGCAAAAATTTATGAATTTCTGTTCCCAAAAATGAAACGCGTAAAGCCCGTTGTTTTAGTTGAAACAATAAAACGCGCTCTAGATAAAGAAACCGATCTGCGCCAAGAGGCCGGCAGCGCCGATGCATATGCGCAAATTTGTGCAATTGATGGTTTAATCAAGATTCCAAAAGTTGAATGGGAGTTTGTCTCCAAAAGCACGCTTGCGACCGAATGGATTGATGGCAAACCTCTAACTCTAGACGGCGCATTGGACGGCTTTGACAAAAAAGACTTGGCATTAAGGATAAATCGTAGCTTTTTAATATCTGCGCTTGAATATGGCTTTTTCCACGCCGATTTGCACGAAGGCAATCTTATAATAACCAAAGATGGTGAACTATATGCCATCGATTTTGGCATTATGGGCTGGATAGATAAATCCGAAAGCCGCCGCCTAGCGAATATTCTTTATAGCTTTATTCGCCGCGATTATAGAGCGGCGGCAAGTGTTCATTTTAACGCTGGCTTTGTTCCCAAAGAGCAAAATATTGGCGAATTTGCCGTTGCGCTACGGGCGGTATGCGAACCAATCTGGGGGCGCAAAGCGTCAGAAGTTTCAATGGGCCGCGTATTATTGCAATTATTCGATGTGACCGAACGATTTGGTATGGAATTACAGCCGCAATTGGTTCTGCTTCAAAAAACTATGGTGCAAGTGGAAGGCGTCGCGCGAAATATTTATTTTGAACACGACATTTGGGAAGCCGCCGGGCCAATTGTCGAGCGTTTCATGAAGCGCGAACTAGGGCCCGAAGGCGCGCTCGAGCGCACTAAAGAACACCTCGAGCAATTATTATCAGCTTTGATGAAATTACCCGAATTAGTCGAAAAAATGGAGAAATTGGTGGAAGAAAAATAGGGCTTTTTAGCAAACCATAAATTCCCTATCCCTCAAACTTCCCCATTAATTCTTCGCGGCGCTTTGCCGCCTTTTCCATAGCCGCCTCTAGGACGTGGCCAAAGCCGCGAATTTCATCAGGAATTCTTGCGATTTGAATTGCAATATCCTTATTTTCCGGTGTCAATTTTTCCAACACAGTTTCAATATCGGCCTTATATTGGGATAATAATCTGCGCTGCGCCCTACGTTCTTCGCCATAACCGAATGGGTCTAGGAATGTGCCACGAAGGAATTTGAAGTTTTTCAAAACCCGCATTGCATCAAAAACCCATGGGCCAAATTTACGCTTTATGCCGTGGCCGGTTATAGGATCTTTGGCTGAAAATAATGGCGGCGCGAGCCATAGGCTGACCCGCTTCTCGCCCGCCAAAGTGCCGTGAAGTGCGTCCCAATATGCCTTGTCGGAATAAAGCCTCGCTACTTCATATTCGTCCTTATAAGACATAAGTTTTGAAAGATTAGCGGCAACTATGGCGGTTAAATCCTCTGTGCCAGTTTTCGCCATTTCGCCAAGGCGGCAATCATTTATGAAACTCTCGTATTGGCTACGATATTTGCGGCTTTGATAGCCCTCTAAATGGTTACCGCGATGTTCAATTAATTCGTCCAAAGTCTTTTTCTTGGGCGGCGCGCGCTCTGGCACTAATTCTTTTAGGCGCTTTGGATCATGGGCATAAATACGGCCCAAATCAAAGGCGAGCATATTATTTTCAATCGCTACGCCATTTAATTTGATGGCGCGATAAAGACCACGCAAAGAAATAGGTATAAGGCCCTTTTGCCAGGCAAATCCCATAATCACCATATTCGAATACATCGCATCATAGAGATATTCATTGGCGATTGCTTCGGCATTAATTGTATCAATGGCTTTAACCGCTTTTGAAAATAACTCAACTTTCGGCACGCTTCTATAACGGCGGTTTCTATCTAGGACAAACTCCGAAGTTGGCGCAATATCAGTATTGGCGACCGCAATAGTATTGGTTTTGGACACTAAATTTAGCGCATCAAGATTTGTCGCGACTATCAAATCTCCAATGATTGCAGCATCAGCCATTGCAATTGGCACACGGCCCGAATGAATTTGCTCTGGCGTGCGCGCAATCCTAATGTGGGATAATACTTGCCCGCCTTTTTGTGCAAGGCCAGTCATATCAAGCGTGCTTGCGCCTTTGCCATCAACATGCGCGGCCATGCCAATAATTGCCGATGCTGTGGTTACGCCAGTGCCGCCAACGCCGGCAAAAATAATTGAAAATGGCTTTTCAAGATTGCTAGGCGTAGGAAGCGGCAATTTACTTGCGTCAAACTCGGGGCGCGGCAATAGTTTTTTGGCATTAACCGCACCTTCAACTGTAACAAAAGACGGGCAAAATCCGTCAACGCACCTAAAATCTTGATTGCAGCTTGATTGATCAATTTGCCTTTTGGTGCCAAATTCGGTCTCTAGTGGATGAATTGAAAGGCAATTACTTTGCACCGAACAATCGCCGCAGCCTTCGCAGACCGCAGGATTAATAAAGGTTCTTGTATTTACCGCTGGCAATAGGCCACGTTTGATACGGCGGCGCTTTTCGGTTGCGCAGATTTGGTCATAAATGATAACCGTAACGCCCTTTGTCTTTCTAAGGCGATTTTGGATTTCACCGAGTTTTTTTCTGTCAAAAAGCCCAACTTGGCTACCAAGATATATACCATCATAACGGCTAATGTCATCGGCAACCACGACAACTTCGGCAACTCCTTCGCCCAATAATTGCTTGGCAATTTGCGGCACGGTTTGCCCAGACTCGGTCGCTTGGCCACCGGTCATTGCAACCGCATCATTATATAAAAGTTTATAGGTAATATTCACACCAGCACTAATAGCGGCGCGAATAGCAAGTGAGCCAGAGTGCGAATAAGTGCCATCGCCCAAATTAGCGAACACGTGTTCCTCGGTTGTGAATTTGGCTTGGCCAATCCAGCCAACCCCCTCACCGCCCATTTGGCTTGTCATATCGGTTGGGCGATCTGGCATATAATTGGCCATATAATGACAGCCAATACCCGCCAATGCGCGCGAACCTTCTGGCACTTTGGTAGACGTATTATGCGGGCAACCCGAACAAAAATGAGGTTTTCTTTGGCTATCACCCTCTAAAGATTTTGCATTATCCATGGAGGCATTGGCAATCTTTAGCCATGCATTAGCGATTTTTGTGTGATCGCCTTTAGGCAATAAATCCAAAATAGCTTGGCCCAATTGCGGGATTGAAATAACTGCAACATCACTAAGGAGTGGTTTGCCATTCAGGCCTTTTTTGCCAATAACATTCGGACGCACCGCATCCTTTAAATCATAAAGGATAGATTTTATTTGCGGCTCCATGAGGGCGCGTTTGTGCTCCACTACCAATATTGTATCGAGTCCTTTGGCGAAATTTTTAATGCCCTCGGGCTCTAGCGGCCAAGGCATTGCGACTTTTAGAATTGAAAGCCCCAATTCCTCGGCGGCCTCTAATTCAATCCCCATAGCCGCCAAAGCTTCTAGGCAATCACGATATGCTTGGCCCGTAGCAACAATGCCAATTTTGCGATTTTTGCCACCAAGCGTAACCTTATTAAGATTATTTTCGCGAACAAACGAAAGCGCAGCTGGCAATTTAAAGGCCCTTAGGCGCGCCTCTTTTTGCATAGGCTCGTCAGCGCGGCGAATAGAAAGCCCACCTTCGGGAAGCGCAAAATCCAGAGGCGTTTTAATGTCTAATCTATCTTGAGAAATATCAATAACTGCACCCGAATCCATGGTATCGGCGATCGCTATCAGCCCGACCCAAGAGCCAGTATAGCGCGACATAGCAATGCCATAGAGGCCATAATCAAGCACATCTTGAATTGACGATGGGCACAAAACCGGGATTTCCGCGTCCATAAATGCAAATTCAGATTGCGCTGGCAAAGTTGATGATTTGCATAAATGGTCATCACCAGCAATCGCCAATGCGCCACCATATTTTGAAGTGCCGGCAAAATTTGCGTGTTTGAAAACATCACCTGTTCTATCAACACCGGGGGCCTTGCCATACCAAATGCCGAAAACGCCATCTAATTGTGCGCCTGGAAAAAGACCTAGTTGCTGTGAACCCCAAACCGCCGTTGCGCCCAAATCCTCGTTTAGGCCCTGCCATAAATGAATATTCTTTTCATCAAGCAGCTTTTTAGCCTGCAAAAGCTGCATATCATATGTGCCAAGTGGGGAGCCGCGATATCCAGAAATAAAGCCGGCACTATTAATGCCAGCCTTAATATCGCGATCTCTTTGCTCTAATGGCAAGCGCACCAAAGCCTGAACCCCGGTTACAAAAACCTTTCCATCTTTTAGCAAATACTTGTCTTGTAAACTAATTTCGCGATGAATCATTTTTAGCCCTTGAATTCTCTATATGTGCACGATAAACTTAAAAGCGTTTTGCAAAATGCCTACGGGTTTAAGTTTGGTTCAAATTCTGCTTTATAGCTACGCATTTTGTTCTATTTTTCCAGAAATTACTTGCCTATTATTGCGCGATTTATAGTTAACTGCGCAATTATGTTTCGTATTTTATCAAATACTTGCAATTTATTACCAAGTATGCGAATGCTTCAAAACTAAAAATTCCAATAGAGAAAAATAGCGAGTAACACATGAGCGCAGATTTAGACCAAATCGATTTTCGAATTATGGAACTTGTCCAAGAAGATGCTGCGCTTTCTGTGGCCGAAATTGCCGATAGAATAGGCCTATCCTCTTCTCCTTGCTGGCGGCGAATAAAGCGCCTCGAAGAGATTGGGATAATTGCAAAGCGCGTAACACTCCTTGATAGAGCGGCATTAGGCCTAGATTTTGAAGTCATGGCAAGTGTTAAGCTAGCGCTGCCAAATCGCGAAAATTTGGAAAAATTTGAAGCCGAAGCGCAAAACTGGCCAGAAGTTGTTGATTGCGCAACTGTTACCGGCGCGGTTGATTATATGATACGCGTTGTAACTTCGGATATGCATGCATACGATGAGTTTTTGCGCGACAAATTATTGGGGATTGGTCTTGTCTCCGATGTCCAGAGCCGCATAGTTATTCGGGTTTCAAAGCGCACAAGCGCACTACCTCTTAGCCGCAGCAAGCTTGATAATCGGCGCTAAAGGCTGGCTAAATTCTCTGCCACGACCAAGTTTTGCATATTAGCCCGCCCAAAATACAACCGCGAGTTCTAAGGCCATTTTCCAAAATATGTGCTTCGATTGCTAATTTAACGCCGTGTTGCGGGGAATAGGCTTCGCCCGATAAATACCGCTCGCTTTGATTTTTAATATTTATGACAATATAATCATTGGTATTGTCGGAAACTTGCCGATTGTGCTCCCCATTGCTGCGAACCCCATTATTACGAACCCAAGTATTACGCGCACAATAATTGACGCCGCAGCGATAAATTATAGCTTTTGCCGATCGGTCCAAGCGCTCCCAATTGCCGATTAAGTCGTGATAACCGCCACTTACACTTTGCGGAACGAGCAATGCCAATAAAAGAATAGAAATCTGCAGAAATTTCATAATAGCCCCCAAGCATAATATATGCTTGGACTTGCCTCTATAGCGCAACGATAAAAGTTTTTTGAACTTGGAAGCAATGCGTTGGATGATCATGGGCG
>CAYTWK010000116.1:0-6437 GCA_964442095.1 uncultured Caulobacteraceae bacterium
AATGCGCAATTTAATTCTATAGTCGGGCAAGAATTATTGGAGCAAAATTTCCCGCTTATTCACGCTGTTGGCAAGGCGGGCCATCAAGACCCAAGACTTTGCATCATTAAAAAGCCGAAAGCCAATGCACCGAAAATAGCAATTGTCGGCAAAGGAATAACTTTTGATACCGGCGGCATAAATTTAAAACCGAGCGCGGGCATCGGTCTGATGAAAAAAGATATGGGCGGCGCAGCTTGCGCTTTGGCGGCTTTTGATATTTTGGCCGCACTAGATTTAGATATTGATTTATCGATTTATGTTCCAATTGCAGAAAACGCGGTTTCTGCAAATTCCATGCGCCCATCAGATGTCTATATTTCTCGTGCGGGCCTTAGTGTTGAGATTGATAATACAGACGCCGAAGGGCGGCTTATATTGGCCGATGCTATTGCGCTAGCTTGTGAAGATAAGCCGGATATTGTCATTGATTTTGCTACCCTAACTGGCGCTGCAAGAGTTGCGCTTGGGCCAGATTTGCCACCAATATATTGCAATGATGATGAATTATTGACGCAGATTTTGACGGCCTCCAAACATGTTCAAGATCCATTATGGCATATGCCTTTGTGGGACAATTACAATGAAGATAATGAAAGCAAAATCGCCGACATTAAGAATTCGGGCGGTGCATTCGCAGGCTCAATAACGGCGGCTTTGTTCTTGCAAAATTTTGTCGCCGCAAACATCAAATGGGCGCATATTGATGTTTATTGCCATAATCCTAAAGCGGCCCCAGGTCGGCCATTTGGCGGCGAAATTCAGGCAGTGAGAGCTGTGGTTGCGGCGTTAGAAGCTCACTTCGCGAAATAAAGGATAAAATGTCGCATGGCAAAGGCCTTGAGTAACAAGCTATAAGAAAAACATAAGCTTGCCTCGAGGAAACCATTTTGAACCCATGCCTTATTAAAATCGCTGAGCAAACTGCGCCGCGCTATACTTCCTATCCGACTGCGCCAATGTTTAGCGCTAATATTGGTGCGAAAGAATATGGCGCCTGGCTAGGTGAATTAGGCCAAGATACGACATTAAGCCTTTATTTGCATATCCCATATTGCAAAAGCATTTGCTATTATTGCGGTTGCCACACATTTGCGACCCGCAAAGAAGACCCAATTTTGTCCTATGTGCAAACTCTAATCAAAGAAATAGAGCTAGTGGCGAAGTCCACCAAAGCGCGCAAAGTTAAAAGCATTGCATGGGGTGGCGGCACGCCAAATATTCTAAGACCAGAATCATTTTTGCAAATTTGCGATGCGATAAAAAATAATTTCGACCTAAGTGAAATTGATGAGCATGCTGTCGAAATGGATCCACGGCTTTTGAATGATGAATTAATAGCTGCATTTGTAAAAGCTGGTGTAAATCGCGCTTCGCTTGGGGTACAGGACATGAACCATCACGTCCAAAAAGCTATTGGCCGTGTCCAAGATATTAGTTTGATAAAGCGCGCGGTTAAAAAATTGCGTGCCGCAGGTATTAATTCCATAAATATGGATTTGATTTATGGCTTACCAGAGCAATCCTTAGAAGATGCAATTAGTTCGGCCAAAATTGCGGCATCATTAGTGCCAAACCGCTTGGCAGTGTTTGGCTATGCACATGTTCCATGGTTCAAAAAGCGGCAAAATTTAATCGATGCTTCCGCGCTTCCGGATACCGGTTTGCGCTATAATCAAGCGCTTGGGATAAAGTCAACGCTTGAGAAATCGGGCTATGTCGCTATCGGTTTTGACCATTTTGCCAAAGCCGATGATCCACTTGCGATTGCATCAAAAAATCAAGAAGTAAAGCGCTCATTTCAAGGCTATTCATGCGAAAGTGCTGATGCGATTATTGGGCTAGGTTGTTCGTCTATTTCAACTTTGCCGCAAGGCTATGTGCAAAACAACCCAGAACCTGGCGCATGGGGGCGGGCAATCGAAGCCAGCGAATTTGCAATTGTGCGCGGCGTAAAATGCACAGACGAAGATTTATTGCGCCGCGAATTGATTTATCGTCTCCTAAGTGATTTTGAAATTAATTTAGACGATTTTGGCGGCGTGGATAAATACCAAAATGAATTGGCAAGTTTGCGCCAAGCCGCCGACAACGGCCTTGCAAGCATTGATGGCGAACATATTCGTATTAGCGAAATCGGCAAACCGTTTGTCCGCCTCGTCGCCCAATATTTTGACGAATATGCACAAAGCTCAAATGCTAAGCATTCGCGTGTTATTTAATCGTAAATAGTGTCCCATGGGCCGGCATTGAAGGGTTTCCATTTTGCTTCGGCCTCGTTGGCCCATTCCAAAAACTCTGGCGTTCCTAGGATAAAATCGCGATAGTTTTCGGCGGCCTTTGAAAGACCGCTAACATTATATGTCCTTAGGCGTGTTGCCATTGGAATATAAAAGGCATCGGCAATCGTAGGTTTTGCACCAAATAGATATGGCCCACCAAATTGGTTCAAAAGCTCCGACCACATTTCATCAAGACGCTTTAGTTCAATTCGGGTTGCTTCGTTCCAATCTTGCTCTTTTACTCGTCTGCGAATATTGCAGGTCAGATGGGTGCGGATTTCTCCAAAACCCGAATGCATTTCGCAAACAACAGCGCGCGCCAATGCGCGAGTGTTCGCATCTTTTGGCCAAAGCTCTGCATCTGGTGCTTGTTCAGCTACCCATTCAGAGATCGCAAGACTATCCCAAAGGTTTAGGTCGCCAGCCTTAAGCGCCGGAACGCGCCCTGTAGGGGAGACGGCAAGAACTTCTTTTACCTGCGCCTTGCCATATCCCTCAGCATCTAAATCGACGTCTTGAGTTTCAAACTCAAGACCGGAATACTTTAGAACAAACCATGGGCGCATCGACCATGATGAATAATTTCGGTTGCCGACATATAAAGTTGGTTTCATTTTTATTCTCCATAAAATGATTGATGCGCACCCTATATATTTATTTTTTCTAGTCCACATAGCAAAGCTAGGATTTTTCGATAGATATGCTAAACATAAGAAAAAAGGGAATAAAATGTCACAGCGCGTAACTACAACAATTGCCAATTATATCGCCCATGTTCAATTAATTCGTGGCGAAAAAATGAATGCGCTGGATATGCCAATGCTAGAGGGGATTGTCGCTGCAGGCGAGGCACTTATGGGCGATAAATCTGTTCGCGCAGTGGTTTTGTCGGGCGAAGGCAAAGGCTTTTGTGCGGGCCTCGATTTAATGTCGATGGCTGCTATTGCGCAAAATGGCGGCACACGTGATCTAGAGGAGCGCACCCATGATGATTGCAATATTTTCCAAAGAGTTGCTATGATTTGGCGTGATTTGGACGTGCCAGTTATTGCGGCAATTCATGGAACCGCTTTTGGCGGCGGCTTTCAAATAATGTTGGGGGCCGATATTCGTATTTTAGAACCTGATACAAAGCTTTCGATAATGGAAGTTAAATGGGGCCTGACCCCTGATATGGGCGGCACTGTTTTAATGCATGAATTAGCGCGCGCCGATATAATCCGTGAACTGACATATACTGGCCGCGTGTTTAGCGGCTCCGAAGCTAAAGAATACGGCTTTGCGACCCATTTAAGCCATGACCCACTTTCTAAAGCGATGGAAATTGCGACCCTAATTGCCGATCAATCCCCGCATAGCGTTCGTGTGTCCAAAGCACTTTTGAGCGCGGCCTTCTACAATGACCGACCCAGCCAATTATTGGCCGAAGCCAAAGCGCAAAAAGAATTAATCGCTGGGGTCAATCAAAAAGAAGCGGTTATGGCCGGCATGACCAAAACCAAAGCGGCTTTTTCGGACTAATCGCCCTTAAATTCGGCTTTGCGTTTTTCTAAGAATGCGGCCACGCCTTCTTTGAAATCATTGGATTTTCCAGCTTCGCGCTGTTGATTACGCTCTAGATTCAATTGAGCGGGCAAGTCATTTTGTAAAGCCGACCATGCTGATTTGCGCAATAGAGACATCGCCACTTTTGGCCCAGCGCTAAGTTTTTGCGCGATTTTCATGGTTTCCACTTCTAGGGTTTCATCAGGCACTAGGCGCGTAATCAGGCCATATTCCAAAGCTTTTGACGCAGGAAATTTTTCACCTAAAAGCATTAATTCCATCGCCCGAACACGGCCAATCGAGCGCGCCAAAAGATAGGGTGCACCACCATCTGGCACAAGGCCAATATTAATAAATGCCTGAAGGAAATATGCGTTTTCACTTGCGATTATAATATCGCCCATCATGGCGATTGATGCACCAATCCCTGCGGCAGCGCCGCGCACCATTGTAATAATTGGGATATCAAGATTTTGCATCTTTAGAATTAATGGATTGAAATGGCTTTCTAGGCGCGCGCCGGTATCATTGTCTTTTTTGTGAAGCTCTGGATTGCCGCCTGAAAGATTTGCGCCCGAACAAAAAGCGCGGCCTTGGCCACTAATAATAACAACACTTGCGTCTTTTACAGCTTTATCAAGGGCTTGCGAAATTTCTTCGGACATTTCAACAGTTAAAGCGTTTAGAGTGGCTTCATTGTTTAAGATTATGTGGGCGATTTTATTTTCAATACTGAATTTGATGTTTGAATAAGTCATTTTTGCCCTCCGTTTTTATATTCTATTTAGTATGCAATTTGTTTTCAATCATAACGCCACGGCAATCTTGTGTAATTCGTCAAAAGAGCTAGTCTAGTATTTTTTCGGATTATTATAATGAATGTTTCTGAAGCAGTTGAAAAGCGTATGTCCGTCCGGGCATTTCTTGATACACCTATACCAAAAGAATTGATTGAGACAATTCTAAGGAAAGCCTCGCGTTCGCCATCAGGCGGAAATCTCCAGCCTTGGCAAGTGCATGTGGTAACCGGTGAGCCGCTAAAGGAATTTGTCGACGATATTTCCGCTAAGCTTGGTAGGGGCGAATTAGAGCCTTCAGAGTTTGAAAGCTATCCTGAAAAATTATGGTCCCCGCACCGCGATTATCGCTATGCAACCGGCGAGGCTTTGTATGAATTAATCGGCATTTCGCGCGATGATAAATTTGGCCGCATGGGGCAGTTCGCGCAAAATTTCAAATTTTTTGGCGCACCGGTTGCTTTGTTTTTCACACTCGATAGGCGCTTTATTCATTCGCAATGGGCCGATATGGGAATGTTTATTCAGACAATAATGCTATTGGCAACAGAGGCGGGGCTTGATACTTGTCCACAAAGATGCTGGTTAAAGTTTCCACAGAGTATTGCTAAGTTTTTGGAGCTTGATGAAGGCCAAGCTTTCTTTTGCGCAATGGCTTTGGGCTATAAAGATGATGATGCCAAGATAAATGAGCTTCGGATACCGCGCGCACCATTAGAGGATTTCACAAAATTTATTGGCTTTTAGGGGGCAATTGATGAAAATGCTAGAGGGTAAAACTATTGCAATAACCGGCGCGGGGCGCGGAATTGGGCGTGAAATTGCGCTTTTGTGTGCCAAAGAGGGTGCCAATGTCATTGTAAATGATCCTGGTGTTTCGCCCGAAGGCGAAGGCGCGGACGCTGCACCTGCGCAATCTGTGGTCAATGAAATAAAGGCACTGGGCGGCAAAGCTTTTGCCAATTTTGCAAGTGTCGCCGACCCCAAGGGCGCTATTTCAATTATCGAAGACGCTATCTCGCACTTTGGGCAAATTGATGCTGTAGTAAATAATGCCGGAATTTTGCGCGATAGGATCTGGCACAAAATGTCGGCCCTAGATTGGCAAGAAGTGATTGATGTGCACCTTAATGGCTGTTTTAACGTCTCTAAAGCCGCGACCCCATATTTTAAAGAACAAGGCTCTGGTTCATTTGTTCATTTCACTTCTACGTCTGGGCTTATCGGAAATTTTGGACAGGCGAATTATTCTGCGGCCAAACTTGGCATAGTCGGCCTTAGTCAATCTATAGCACTTGATATGGCGCGTGTTGGCGTGCGCTCGAATTGTGTTGCGCCATTTGCGTGGTCGCGCATGATTGAAACCATAGAGCCAACTGATGATGCGGGCCGTGAGCGCGTGGAGCGAATGCGCGCAATGTCCGCCGAAAAAATTGCGCCCTTGGTTGCGTTTTTATGCTCTGATGCCTCAAAAGAAGTTACCAACCAAATATTTGCGGTGCGCAAGAATGAAATATTTCTATTTTCAAAACCACGACCAATCCGCTCTATGCACCGCTCCGAGGGCTGGAGTGCCGAGACAATCGCCAGCGATTTATTACCCGCATTTCGCTCTAGTTTTTATGGCCTTGATAGAAGCGCCGATGTATTCCCATATGATCCAGTTTAGAGGGATCCAGTCTAATGGACATTGAAACCTTCAATCAATTTTTGCCCCAGCTAAAGCGCTTTGTGCGCGAAAGGCTTGTGCCCGCCGAAGACATAACAATTGAGA
>CAYTWK010000117.1:0-6417 GCA_964442095.1 uncultured Caulobacteraceae bacterium
GGCATTTAATTTTTCACGCCAAGCTGCGCCGCCTTGGTAAGAAAGTGCGGCATATAAATCATTATTGCAATTATCAATCCAATCGCGGATTTCGCTGCCGCCAACTTTAGAAAAAATTTCGCGCTGCAATTTGCCATATTTAAGGTTTATTACTTTAAAGCCAGTGGTCTCAAATATATCGTCAAATCTATCCCACATTTTCTCCGAAGTGGTCGCATCGAGGCTTTGGCGATTATAATCAACAATCCACCAAATATTTCGCAAATCATGCTTGTAGCTCTCAATAAGGGCTTCATAAATATTGCCTTCATCAAGCTCGCCATCGCCCAATAAAGAAATCATACGGCCCTTGTTTTGCGCGATTCTTGGCTCGCGTGCTGCCAAATAATCTTGGGTCAAAGACGCGAAAGCACTTATTGCAACGCCAAGTCCCACTGAACCCGTCGAAAAATCAACATCATCTTTGTCTTTAATGCGCGATGGATAAGATTGCGCACCACCAAAAGCACGAAAATCTACCAATTGTTGCTTGGATTGATTACCAAGAATATATTGAATTGCATGAAAAACTGGCGAAGCATGGGGCTTTACAGCCACCCTATCATTTGGCTTTAATTCGCAAAAATATAATGCGCTCATTAGGGATACAATTGAAGCACAAGACGCCTGATGACCACCTACTTTCAGGCCATCGCGATTTGGCCTTATATGGTTTGCATTATGGATTATCTGGCTTGATAGCCAAAGCACTCGCTCTTCAAGTTTAGCCAAGGCCTCTAAATCGATTGCCATTATTTCAATCCGCTATTTAATTGCGGCCCCTCAATGCCAATACAATTGAGGCATATTGGTTTCAAAAGCAACTATTTTTGCCACCATATTCCAAATAGAAATCCTGAGTTTCGCAAGCGAGAATTATTGCCAACCGACTCGCGATAACCAAAATCAATCTTCCAATTTTTTGTAATAGATTTCGCATAAGAAATTTGTAAATTGCTGCCAAAATTGGATAGGTAGCCACCTTCGGTTATGTATTTTAGCATAATCAGATCATTGTTTTTAAAGCGCTTTCCAACACCAAATTCGCCAAAATATGAAATTCCTTCGTCTCTTTCGCGCGCGCCAATCTCACCATTAACCCAAGCCCCATTGCTAAAGCCGCGACCAAGCATCACCCTAGCAGTTGGTCCTAATTGCACGGTTTGAGCATCAATGTCGGTAATTTTTAAATCCGCCCCAAGCATAGCGGCAACAGACCAATTACCATTAAATGGGCGCGCATATTTTATCGAATGGGCACTGATTGTGGAAACCGTCCTATCTTCTTCTAATTGTATATTGGCTTCACTTACAATTGAAAGCCCACGCCCAAAGCCACGTTCTGAATAAATCTCAACAGCACCTCTATCAGTAGTTTCAGACTGACTTAGCGCAAACCCTTCGATTATGATTTCAAATTCGCCTTGGTTTTTGCCCCACGCTCCGGCAAATGCAGCATCAGCTACAACCGATTGGGCGCACAAAAACATTGCAAAAATAGCACTATTTCGCTTCATTAATGACCATAACCAATATTGCTTTTACCAATCGGTATCGTATTTTATTAATAATTGCATGCAATATAGAAAATTGGAAGTACTTATTTACTCGTTATTTAACCATCTCTGATATTGAGTTTTATATGAAGTTAGACAGCAAGATATTAAAACTAGCGGCAGATTCATCAAACGCCGCGCGGGAGCAGCTTGCTGAAGTAACTGCCGAGCAATTTTTAGCTCAAGCGCGCGAATTCTCCGAAGTAGAGATTGGCCTCTTTAACGACATTTTTTGCAAATTATACGAATTTGCTAGCCACGACATAAAAACCCGCGTGAGCGCGACTTTCGCAACTTCCACTTGGGCGCCAGACGAATTATTGGGCAAAATGGCAAAGGATGAATTACATTTCGCCGCGCCAATACTCACACATTCGGAAGTTATAAGCGAAAAGTCACTCCTTGAAGTTATTGAGGAGACGGGAACCAGGCACCAGACCTTAATTGCGGGGCGAAAAAATATTGGCGAACCGATTACTGACGCCTTAATCGCAAAAGAAAATACTGAAGTTGCAAGCGTTCTTAGTGGAAATCTAACCGCAAAAATAAGCGAAAATAGTTTTGCTAAATTGGTAGAAACAACCAAAAACGATATCACAGCTTCTAATAATTTAAAAAAGCGCACTGACTTACCCGCCGAAATAAAACTTAAGCTAGCGCAAAACTTAAACTCAAATGTATCTGAAACCGAACAAAGCGGGATAAGTGCCAAAGAGAAAAATCTACCAACACAACCAATAGAGCAAGAATTTATTGATTATTCTAAAGAGCCAATAATAGAAACGCCGGAACAAAAGGAATTAATGTCTATCATTAATTCTGGCAATGAAAATCGCTTTTTGGTTTATGTTGCAAAGCGGCTTGAGGTTACATCGCAAAAGTTACTTAACTTTATCAGCTCGAATAGCGCACAAAATTACGGCATCTTGGTTCGCGCATTAGATCTAAGACCCGAAACCGCCACAAAGGTTTTTGGTCTATTTAATCGCACAAAAATACTCGACCAGCGAGATTTTAATAAGGTCGTAAATAACGTCTTTTCAAAAATGCGCAGCTCTGATGCGATAGAAAAATTCAAAATACTTGCAAAATAGGTATTTGTCGGGCACTTGTTGCAATTATTAATCAAGCTATGCTTTCAAGAAAATAATTATGAGCAATAATTATTCCATCAGCAAAATTTCCTTTGTTGCCAGCCAAAAGCCGGCTGCCCAAGAAGCATTGCGTTTATTGCAGTCCTTATATGGCATAGTTAGCGAGGAGAACTCCGATGCCATAGTTGCAATCGGCGGTGACGGGCTAATGCTTGAGACCCTGCGTCGCCAAATGAATATCGGACTTCCAGTTTTCGGCTTAAATTGTGGAACTATTGGCTTTTTGATGAATGAATATAGCCAAGACAATTTGTTAGAAAGAATTAATAGCGCCAATGCCGCAATTATCCACCCTTTGGCAATGTCAACCATTGATACAAAAGGAATCGAGCATACCGAATATGCAATAAATGAAGTATCTTTATTGCGCCAAACCCATCAAACGGCGCATTTGAACTTAGAAATTGATGAAAAACCGCGTTTAGACACAATCATTTGTGACGGCATAATAATCGCCACTTCGGCGGGATCCACAGCCTATAATTTATCGGCGCATGGCCCAATAATCCCGATTGGGACAGGCCTATTGGCATTAACACCTATCAGCGTCTTTCGACCACGAAGGTGGCGCGGCGCATTATTGCGCGATAATTCTTTAATCAAAATTAAGGTACAAGACCCAGTCCATAGGCCGGTCGCCGCTTCAGCTGACAATAATGAAATCCGTAACATTCGCGAAGTTGAGATTTCAATGGATATGAATAAATCAATGGTGATTTTATTTGATCAGGATCGAACTCTAGATGACAGAATATTGACAGAGCAATTTGCAGTATAGCCATCCAATAATTGCAACAAAGCGATAAGCATATTGCGCAATATAATAAATCACAAAAATATACGGATTAGTAACTAAAGTATTTTACTTTGATCGCGTGGGCCGTAAAGCTCGATTGAGGGGAAGCAAGATGTCTCTAGCAAATGCAAGTCAAAACCCAGAAATTGAAGTGGATGAAAATCCAGAATTCATTACACCGCCAAATCACCTTAAAACCAAATTAGGTGGTCGGTCACTCAATTTCGACGCTGCTGCAATCGCGCGCGCAGAGTCTGCCCTGGCGGGAATGTCTACGCAATTCGCAGATTGGCTTGATGACGAAATCGCCAAAATAGAAGCAGCGCACAAGGTAATTCTCGCACCAGGTGCTGGCGAGAAAGAAATGGAAGCATTTTATCGCCACGCGCACGATTTGAAAGGGCTTGGCTCTACATACGGCTATCCTATTGTTTCGCAATTTGCTGCTTCTTTGACCAAACTAATCGATAGTCCAGAAGCGAGAGTAAGGGCGCCAAAACAATTATTATCGGCGCATGTTGATTCAATCATTGCCGCCGTCCGCCAAAAAATTAAAGATACTAATCACCCAGTCGGCAACGCATTATTGACCGAACTTACACGGCAAGTTGCAAAATATGATGCTGGGTCATAAGCTAATAATATCATAAAAACCAAGGCGCTAGTTTCTGTAACCAGCGCCTTTATTTTTGTCATAGACTTTATCAAATCAATTGAAAACTCAATTTAACTTATCCAGCAACAACTTCGTCTTCATGACTAAGCTCTAATGGGCGACTTGCGTCATAGTCGAGCTTCTCAAGAAGGTATTTTAAATCTTCTTCCGGAATTGCCTGGAAGCGGGTCAAAACGCGCTCAATCATGCGCCGTTTGAACCGCATTCGGTCATCCATACTGCCATCAAATTCGGTTTCATGGAGCACATCGATTGCCGAGCGAAATGCTGGATACAGATTTGTAGGCATGCCCGCCCTATCAAATATTGCTCTAAGCCCCAATTGGCCGCCATCATGCACCAATAGCCAAGCCTTTTCGTGGGCAATACCAGCAAGTTCAGCAAGGGCATATTCAACCAAACGAACTTCACCCTGACACAAAGCGCGAAGAATAAATGAAGGCGTGAGTTTACCGTTCAAAGACAATTGCTGGACGAAGCGGAGAATATCCGCCTGCATACCTGCTTGCGCAATTAAATCTATGCTTGCGCGCTCGCGAGTATTTGCGGCCAAATCAATTGCCATTTGTGGCGGCAATGCATGATTTTCCACCAATTTATCAAATATCTGACCACTAAAGCGACCTGCAATTTTTTCGGCGACATTCAGAGGCAATATAGGCCTATCAATCATAGCTTCAGCAATTTCGGCCGCCGTCGGATATCTATCAATCGCCGTATTCATTCCCTTTTCGCTAAAGTCATTGTTCAAATTCTTTAGGGCCGTGGTTATTGCCATAGCAATACCATGTTCGCAAATCGCATCTGTAACATCTTGCGAAAGATTATTTCGCTTTGCGATTGCCATTTGCCGTGCAGGCTCTGCGGCCTCTAGTATTTCAACCAAATCCTCGTCGGTTATCATCGGCGAATTTTCTAGAATTGGCAAAGCGATTGATTCAATATCACGCGCCAATTTTGCGGCAACATCGTGCGGCAGATTATCCGAACTCTTGAGTGTCACAGCCAATGCGCGGCGCACTCTTTCGGCCGCGCCATCAACAACAAGGCGAAGGATTTCCTCGGCAAATTTACGTTCATGATCAGCTATTTCTACGCTATCAATATGACGGCAAAGCCTATAGCAAGCAAGCGCCCTATCTTCATCGGTATCGCCCTTTATTAGGGATCGAATATCGTTTTCACTCAGGTTTACGCGTAAAGTAGTAACGCCCATTTTGAATAACACCTTATAATACTTTTAGAATCCGCAGTTTGTTTTGCGATTCGTCTAAATACTATCGTGCATTGTTAGGGTTAATGAGTCATTTACAAATCAGTTTTAGCGCAGAATTTTAAGGCAAATATCAACCAATATTGCACTTATTTTTTTAGCACCCAACCGACAACTGCACCAGCAGCTACCGATGCCGCTAGATATATCAATGGATCTTGCGGCGCCCTTTCAATAAAGACACTATAAAGAGCGAGCGGAATCATGGCTGCTGTTAGGCCAATCATAGATAAAAGCCCCACCGCACCGGCATGGCGAACAATATTGGTTTTTTGATTTTCTTTTTGACGCATTTATAAACCCACCGCAATTACTATTCATGCAAAGTGTTCCAAAATGGTCCCAGACACTCTGCGTTTTAATAGTTCCGCAAAAAATGCGCCAAATTATTTTACTAGCGAACTAAACGCGCCCGATACCAATTGCGCGAATTTTCGGCCACCTCAAACGCCGACCGGATTTGCGCCTCACCTGGCATTTGCGGATTTACATGGGTAGCCGCATCAATCGCTTGTTTGAAAGCAATTTCCGCTGCCCCAATCTGTCCAGATCGTAAATAGGCCCAGGCCTCTATTAGAGAGGGCGCCATCGGATCGCGCGCCAACAGAGTAAATGAAGGCTCATCGGCTTCGGCTTTTTGATAGGCGTCGAATTCTGATGGTTCCATAGCAAATTTCCTCATAAAAATAATTGGCTTGAGGAATAATCTACACAAAGCGGATTTGATATTCAATGCGAATTAGCTTTAGGTGGTGTCATTAAAAATGACTGATTATTCAATCGAAAATCAAATAATCCTTGAGTTTGACGCCAAGCATATTTGCGGCATCGACGAGGCAGGGCGCGGGCCTTGGGCGGGGCCGGTGGTCGCGGCGGCTGTAGTGCTTGATGCAGCCAACATCCCAAGCGGTCTTAGAGATTCC
>CAYTWK010000118.1:0-6402 GCA_964442095.1 uncultured Caulobacteraceae bacterium
AAAGCAAGAAAAAGCGAAGAACCGCTTCGAGCCTTTTTCTTAAAAATTTTCATGCTTCGCTGAGTGACGAGCAAAGCGAGGAAGGTGGCTAAGAAATATCACACTGCGCGCGCAATCCGCATTAGATTTGTGCCGCCAGGAGTTCCAAACGGAAGTCCTGCGATAATTACAATACGATTTCCAGATTTGGTAATGCCGTATTTGGTCACCGCAGTTGCCGCAATATTCGCCATATCCTCTACGTCTTTTGGATCATCAATAACGCGCGATTCCATACCCCAAACCAGTGCCAATTTTCGTGCTGCTCTAATATTGGGAGTTAGCGCCAAAATTGGCTGTAATGGTCTTTCGCGCGAAATCCGAAGCGCTGTAGCCCCGCGCGCTGTAAATGCCACCAAGCATTGGGAGCGCGACGCATCAGCCGCAACCCTTGCGGCCGCAGATACTGCATCTGACACTTCGCCTTCGGGATTGGCATGTTCAGCGTCCATAAGCTCGGGCCAGCGTGGATCCTTCTCAACGCGCTCGGCAATTCTACTCATGACCTCGACTGCCTCAAGGGGGAATTCACCCGAAGCGGTTTCCGCCGATAACATTAGAGCGTCCGTGCCCTCATAGACTGCATTTGCTACGTCCGAAGCCTCGGCCCTTGTAGGGGTTGATGAAGTAATCATGCTTTCGAGCATTTGCGTGGCAACAATTGTTGGGACACCGCGTAATCTTGCGGCGCGAATTATTGTCTTTTGCGCAATCGGCACTTCTTCCGGTGCAAGCTCTACGCCCAAATCACCGCGCGCGACCATTACACCATCACAATAATCAAGGATTTCTTCCAAGGACTCAAGTGCTGCTGGCTTTTCAATTTTTGCGAGACAAGCAGCGCGGCCATCAACCAATTTGCGTAATTCGGCCATATCCGCGGCGCGTTGAACAAACGAAAGCGCCACCCAATCAACCCCAATCCTTAGTGCAAAATTCAAATCCGCCCTATCTTTTTCCGAAAGCGCAGAAAGTGGCAAAACTGCATTAGGAACATTGACGCCTTTTCTATCCGACAATGTGCCCGCACGAATACATTCAACATTTGCCCAATCTGCGCCATGGTCAATAACTCTTAAACGGACTTTACCGTCATCAACCAATAAATCGAGGCCTGGCTTCATAACCGCGAAGATTTCAGGTTGCGGCAAAGCGGCGCGGGTTTCATCGCCTTCGAAATCGCCAAGCTCCACGCGATATTTATCACCGGCACCGAGTTTTATTTTCATGCCATCTTTAAATTTGCCAAGGCGGATTTTTGGCCCTTGAAGATCTGCCAAAATACCGAGCGGCCGCTCAACGATTTTCTCTGCTGCGCGGACGCTATCATAAGCGGCCTGATGATCTTCATAAGACCCATGAGAAAAATTTAGGCGAAAAACATCAACACCTGCTTTTGCGAGTGCTAAAGTCATCTCTGGAGAACGCGATGCAGGACCTAGAGTAGCTACAATCCGTGTGCGGCGATTTCTTATCATCTTTAGTTTCCTGTATTTGCAAATTGCGCTGCAAGGCGCGCGTTGGCCTCTATTTTTTCCCAATTCTTATTTTCAATTAATTCTGTGGTTGCAATCCATGTTCCGCCGACAGCAACTACATTTGGCAATGCCAAATAATCTGGGATTTTCTCATAAGTCACACCACCTGTTGGGCAGAATTGAACATGTTTTAAAGGACCCGAAAAAGACTTTAAAGTTGCCGCACCACCATATTGCTCGGCGGGGAAGAATTTCAATATTCCAAAACCTTCTTCAACACGGGACATTACTTCGGTGGCCGTGGCAACACCTACCATTACGGGGCAGTCTTGATCAATTAAAGCGTCACGCAGTCTCGGGCTAGTTCCAGGTGTTACTAAAAAATCTGCGCCGGCCTTTATAGAGGCATCGACATCACCATCGCTTAGAATAGTCCCCATACCGATGCAAAGATCTGGTGCGGCCTGTTTCATAATTTTCATGGCCTCGAGTGCACATTCAGTTCTAAGGGTTACTTCAATATTCTTTAGACCACCTTTTTGTAAGGCTAATGCTAAATCCGCGGCATATTCAAGTGCAGGAATTGCCAGAACGGGAATTATTGGATTTTCTCTTAATTTCGATGCAAAGGCTTTCATTCTATCTCTTTCTCTTGAGAAATTTATATTTATTTTGCGAACATAGCCGCGCCGCGCAGAGCAGCATATTTATCCTTATTCAAACTTACTGGAACATCACGAACATATCGTGACATTGGCCCGACGTTTCTAAATCTTTCAATAAAATCATTTGTCATAATGAATTGAGATAATTGTTCAGCGACACCGCCCGCAACTACGCAGCCGCCTTGTGCACCATGCCCCAAAATTGCATTAGAACAAAAAGTCGCAAGTATAAGCGACATGGTTTTTGCCGCATCAACAGCCAATTGATTTGAAAGACTTGCAGCGGCTTCCCCAACTTCGGGCGGCGTATCAAAAGGCGCAATTTCATCGCGTATTGACCCCAAACATTTGTAAATTCTTAAAAGGCCCGGGCCGGACAATACATGTTCAAATGAAACCGCATCGAAGGCACGCGATAAAATGCTTAGGATTTCGCGCTCTATATCAGAACGCGGGGCAAAGGCTTGGTGGCCGCCCTCGGTGGCTACTACATGCCATTCATTGTTATGTTTGGTGAGGCCAGCCATACCTAGCCCAGTTCCGGGGCCTAAAATCACCAATGGTGCGTTGGGCTTTGCCTCTCCTTGGTTAATCGGCAAGAGTTCAGTTGGTTTTGTTGCCGGAATTGCCATTGCTTGAGCGGCAAAATCATTGACCAAAAGCGTAGTATCAAAATCAAAGGCGGCCTTAACTTTGCTAGTTGATACCACCCAATCCGAATTGGTAAAGCGCACTTCATCGGCGCCAGTTACGCCCGCTAGAGCAAACACACCCTTTTTTGGCTTTAAGGGAACATCCTCGAGCCAATTTTCAAGCGCCAATTCTAGAGAACGAAACTCCTCAACCGATTTTATTCCTATGTGGGAAAGCTCAACTTGGCCATTAGATTGCTTCTGTGCCACCGCTAGGCGAACATTGGTTCCGCCTACATCGCCAACTATTATCGGTTCTGACATATCTACCTCTAGGCTCCCTTTAGAATCTAATTTTTGTTTTCAATTAAATTTGCGAAAAACATAGCGCCGCTTTCAGCGCTTGTTGCATTGTCCCTAAACCCTTGGAATAATTCGCGTCCGAAATCCCAATTATTATCAGGGTTATTAGTAAACTCACAGGCCCGCGATTGCCAAACACTTTCGTCAACCAATGCGTCTATACGGCCATTTGCATCTATAATAATTTCATCATCATCGCGGATTTTTCCAATATTTCCACCCAATGCCGCCTCTGGCGTTACATGAATTGCCGCCAAAACCTTGCCCGAAGCGCCCGACATTCTACCGTCAGTTAATAATGCGACCTTATAGCCCTTATCTTGGAGCACACCCAAAGCCGGAGTTAATTTATGAAGCTCAGGCATGCCATTCGAGCGCGGACCCTGCCCCTTAACAACGACAATCACATCTTGATCTAGTTCACCATTGCTAAAGGCATTGTGGAACTCAGCTTGGGAATTAAATACTCGCGCTTTTGCCTTTATGGTTTGATGCTCTGGCTTAACCGCAGAAATCTTGACGCAGCCGCGCCCAATATTACCTTTTACCAATCTAAGGCCGCCATTTTTGGCAAATGGATCGCTTGTCGGGCGCAATACGTCCGAATCACCGCTATTTTTTGCGCCATCGCGCCAGATTAGCTTTTCACCATCAAAAAATGGCTCTTGGGTATAGGAATTAAGACCATTTTCCCCAATAGTAAGCACATCTGAATGAACGAGACCAGCATTAATCAGCTCACGGATTAAATATGCCATTCCACCGGCAGCGTGAAAATGATTAACATCTGCCTGCCCATTAGGATACACTCTTGCCAAAAGTGGAACCACTTCGGAAATGTCTTCAAAATCTTGCCAATCGATTATAATTCCTGCCGCTGCTGCGATCGCCGGTAGATGCAACATATGATTAGTCGAACCGCCGGTTGCACAAAGTCCAACAATCGCATTCACAATTGCCCGTTCATCGACAATCTTTCCGATTGGTTTAAATTCCGAACCAAGGTGCGTAATTTGTGATGCACGAACTGCTGCTGCTTCGGTAAGCGCAGTCCTAATCGGAGTATTTGGATTAAAAAATGCAGCGCTTGGTAAATGAAGGCCGAGCATTTCCATCATCATTTGATTGGAATTCGCAGTGCCATAAAAAGTGCAAGTTCCAGGGGCATGATACGCTTTTGATTCTGATATTAATAATTCTTCGCGGCTTGCTTTGCCCTCGGCAAATAATTGGCGTGTTTTCGCTTTTTCACCATTTGAAATTCCTGAAACCATAGGTCCCGATGGACAAAAGACAAATGGCAAATAGCCAAAACGCAATGCGCCAATCAAAAGGCCAGGGATAATTTTATCACAGACCCCAAGGCAGATTGCGGCATCAAAAACATCATGCGAAAGGGCAATTGCGGTCGACATAGCCACGACATCACGCGAAAATAAAGATAATTCCATACCTTCGAAGCCTTGGGTGACACCATCACACATGGCAGGAACGCCACCGGCAACTTGCGCGGTTGCATGAACTTTGCGCGCCGCAGCTTTAATGATTTCGGGATAGTCTTTAAATGGTTGATGCGCCGAAAGCATATCATTATAGGCCGTAACAATTCCAATATTTGGCCATTTTGCACCGATTAATTCTTGCTTATCAAGCGCAGGACAGGCGGCATAAGTATGCGCCTGATTTGCCGCAGAGAGACGTGCACGATGCGGCTTTTGCGTCTGATGTCGATCCATTATTGCAAGATAATTAGCACGCGTATTTTTTGAACGCGAAATAATACGATTAGTTATTTCAGAAATCTTGGGGTGCAACTTTTCTACCTTTGCATATTAAAATCTAAGTTCCAAAAATCAATGCGCAATCAAGCGAACAAAATAATCAAGGGGCCCAAAAGACCACGAAACTATCTTGCGCTGCATCGCGCGCGAATTTTATTGGCGCCTCTTCCACTTCCCCAATCAGAGCGGAATTCAGCACTTGTTTTTTTTCTTCCCCAAAAATTAGTAATAGCACCATTTTTGCTTCTGCAATAGGTGGCAATGTCATTGTAATTCTATGAGGAAAGGCTTTACCAATTTCGCTATGGCTCGCATCAATTCCGGCCACGGTTCTGGCGCAATCTTTTGATAAAATTTCCATAAGGCCATTTGAATTTGGAAACCAAGATGCAGTATGGGAATCATTTCCCATTCCAAGGACTATTGCATCAAAAGGGCGCAAATTTGCATAAATTTCATCAAGCGCTATTGCACCATCGAAAGGCGTTAAAGCACTATTCTTCATGCCAATAATATTGGCTTTTGTCCCCTCAAATGCGCGGCGTAGCATTTTTTCATTAGAGCCGTCATTATCAATATCAACCCATCTATCGTCAACCAAAGCGATATCGGTTTTTTCCCAATCAATATTCCGACTGGAGAATTCTTTATAAGCCGGCTCCGGTGTAGAGCCGCCAGAAAGCGCAATTCTTGCCCGCCGCCCCTCTTGGTGTGCCGCCGAAGCCGCAGCATATAAAGCATTGGCCAGCGCAATATTCGCCTCCGCTCTAGAGGTAAAAGTAAAAAACGGCACTTCGCTCATACAAGTTCCCGCCAAGCTCTGCCGTCTCTATCCATCATAAGTGCCGCCGCAAGCGGGCCATCTGAGCCAGCGACATAAGAATGGGGTTCTATCTTTTGCTCTTCCCAAGCATTGATAATTCTATCAACCCAAACCCAAGCCGCCTCTACTTCATCGCGGCGCATGAAAAGCGATAGATTGCCGCGAACAACATCCATCAACAGACGTTCATAGGCATCAGGATAACGCAAAGTAAAAGTCTGCGCATAGGACAAATCTAGCGGGACAGTTTTAACGCGCAATCCACCAGGGCCCGGTTCTTTTATTTGCAACCACATCTCCATGCCTTCATCAGGTTGCAATCGCATGACTAATGAATTTGGCTGCGCTGCGCCTTCAAATAGATTGTGCGGTGGTGGCCGAAAATGAACAACAATTTCCGAGCGCCGTGCAGCAAGGCGCTTTCCAGTTCGCAAATAAAACGGAACGCCAGCCCATCGCCAATTAGCGATTTCAGCCTTTAGGGCAACATAAGTTTCGGTATTAGAACTCGCGGGTTTTCCATCAATAGGCGCCAATTCATCAGTATAGGTTTTAGCGGCCTCACCATTAATCAGCCCCGCACGATATTGGCCACGAACCGTATTATCATTAATATGCGCG
>CAYTWK010000119.1:0-6390 GCA_964442095.1 uncultured Caulobacteraceae bacterium
AATCTAGCGCACCTTTTGCATCCAGATAATAGCCTTTTTCGGTTATGGTGCTCGTGACTATTTTAACATCACTATCTGCCAATTGTGTAATGACGGCATTAGGGTCTTGGGGTGCAACAAGAATTTTGCGCAAAGATCCAATAAGCTGAAAACTTGGGGCTTCATCGAGTTTGGCGATTGTGTATAAATAATCTTGGGGATCGAGTGCGGCTTTAACCCCTGCTGAATGAAGCGATACAGCGCAAATCGCATAATTGGGATCTATCTCCAAAAGCCTATCAATATAGGCGGCCTGATGTGCTCTATGAAATGCCCCTGGGCCAAAATGAACAATCCCGATTTTAGTTTTACCGATATCGTAAAGCGGGCGCTGCACGCTCTTAGATATATTGTTAGAATTGCTAAGGCTAAGGCCAATCATAAAGTTACCCCATTTTTCCATATCGCAAATTCACGAATATCATTGACTTCATTTAGGGCTTTCTCTCCATTTGCGGTTTTAATTATCTTCTCTAAAAGTCCTGTTGCGACTTTTTCGTAATCATTGTCAATTAAGACTGCGCCGGCGTCAAAATCTATCCAATGCGGCTTGTTTTGCGCAAGTTCACTATTAGACGATATTTTTAAAGTTGGAACACTAAACCCAAGCGGCGTGCCGCGACCGGTTGAAAACAAAATTATATGCGCGCCACTTGCCGCTAGTGCCGTCGATGAAATTGCATCATTGCCGGGGGCATTTAGGACACTAAGTCCCGATTTGGTCGCTCTTTGGGCGTATCCTAAAACATCATGGATTATTGCGCCACCGCCTTTTTGCACCGCCCCGATTGATTTTTCTTCTAGGGTAGTAATTCCGCCATCCTTATTGCCGGGGGAGGGGTTCTCATAAATTTTTTGCCCATGCTGAATGAAATATTGTTTGAAGTTTTCAATTAGCATTTCAAGCTTTTCAAACACTTTTTTTGTGGCACAATTTTCATATAAAATATGCTCCGCGCCAAACATTTCTGGCACTTCGGTCATAATCACTTTAGCGCCAATGTCGGATAATTTTTTACTGATGCGGCCAATTATTGGGTTAGCTGTAAGCCCCGAAAGACCATCCGAGCCGCCGCATTTAACACCTATCACAAGCTCGCTTAGTGGGACTTGTTCGCGCTTTAGGGTTTTTGCATTTTCAAGCAATTGCTGGATTAATTGTTTTCCTGTTTCAAATTCATCTTGGGTTTTTTGGGCTTCAAAGGATCTGATTTTATAGTGAAACTCTTTGGGGATAGTCTCGATTAATTTAGAAAGGCGATTATTTTCACACCCAAGACCAATAATCAAAGCCCCTGCATTATTTGGGTGGCAAGCCAGTGATGCAATAATATCCCGAGTTTGGCCCAAATCATCGCCCAATTGCGAGCAGCCAAATTGATGGCTCATGGCGAATACGCCGTCAATGTTCCCTAAGTCCATGGTGTTAAAATAGGCCGCTAGTTTTTGTGAAACTGAGCTTACGCAACCAACAGTTGGAATAATCCAAATTTCATTGCGTATCCCAATATTGCCATCAGGCCGTTTATAGGCCGCAAAACTTTCGGAAGATGCAGTAATTTCCAATGGCGGCGGCGCCAAATATTCATAAGAAGAAATGCTATCTCCAAGATTTGTATGGCAATTATGACTATGAACATGGTAACCAATCGCGATTTCTTTTGTGGCGCTAGCAATCGGAAAGCCATATTTTATGATTGGACTATTTGCGGCAATTTTTTCAATTGAAAACTTGTGGCCCTTGGGAATTTTTTCGCAAATAGTGAATGATTTATCGCCAATATTTATCGGCGAGCCGCTTTCGATATCAAAAAGTGCAATGGCCACATTATCTTTTGAAGATAATATAACAGCCTTTTGCCTTTGAGTGTCTTCCACAGTTTTTCCCTTGCAGTCTTGAAGTCTTGCCTCTCTAATTGAAGGCTGAGATGGTTTGTAGTTTAAGACACCGGTGTCATAGCGTATATTTTCCTGACTTGGCAAGTTAAATTATCATGCTATGTAGATATAGAAAAATTTAGAGTGTTTGAAGCATTTATGACCAAAGAAAAAAATAACAAAGCCAATTCGAACTTTGATGATGAAGTAATTCTCGATAAAAAAGTCCTAAGCGCGATAAATGCTGTCTTAAAGTCAAAATCTAGCCCCACAATTAATGATGTGGCGGAGATTTCTGGCGTTTCGAAAAAAACTGTTTCGCGAATTATAAATAATTCTGAAAATGTAAAATCGGAGACTAGGGCTTTTGTAAAAGCAGTTGTCGAGAAACTAAGCTTTAAGCCCAACCCACAGGCGCGGGCTTTGGCGCTACGCCGTTCATTCCTGATTGGCATGATTTATGACAATCCGAACGCCCAATATGTCGTTAATATGCAAATGGGCGTGCTAGATGCTTTGGCCGGCACTGGCTACGAACTTGTGGTTCACCCCTGCAAGGGCAATTCGAATAGCCTAGTTAGCGACGTTGAGAATTTTGTGGTTTTGCAAAGGCTTTCAGGCGTAATAATCTTGCCTCCTGTTGCAGAAAATAAAGAATTACTTGACCTTTTTGATCGCCTTGAGGTTCCTTATGTAAGAATTACCGCGCGTTCGGGTGAATTAAATCCGATACCGATAAAGGCAAATCAAATAGTCTCCCAAGATGCAATCGGCTGCCGCGCCGCCGCAGAGCATCTAGTAAAAATTGGACATAGGACAATTGGCTTTATTCGCGGTAATCCTGCCTATCCATCTTCATCGGAACGCGCAAATGGCTTTTTAGCTGGCCTCAAGGAAAATGGCGTATCAGTGCCAAAAGAATTGGATATTGCCGGAGATTATACGTTTGAATCTGGCTATAAAGGCGCGCTAAAACTATTGGCGTTAAAAACTCGGCCAACCGCAATAATTGCGAGTAATGATGAAATGGCTGCTGGTGTTTACAAGGCTGCATATGAAACCGGCCTTAGGATACCCGATGATCTTAGCGTTGTCGGCTTTGATGATAGCCCGCTCGCGACGCGGCTAACGCCGGCTTTGACCACGGTTAATCTACCAAGCCGCGATATGGCAAGAATGGCGGCTGATATGGTCATGAATGCCAAATTCGGTGAACATAATTCGCTATTTGCCATATCCTCCCTAGTCATTAGAAATTCTACAAAGCCGATATAATTATTGATTACTGCAATAAGTCTGCTTGTGTTTGCTTTTTCATAATGACACCGGTGTCTTTTTATATTAAGGGAGCTGATAGTTTTCGCAAAATGTGGCAATAATAGAAAAATAAAATTATAGAATAATAGGACAGGGAAGGGAGGTTGATTTGGTTCAAAAGCTAGAACTTGATAATAATAGACTATTCTCTTCCAATGAGAATGAACGCACTATTGCGCGCGAATTATACAATTCTATAAAGAATTTGCCGATTATCTCGCCCCATGGACACACGGATCCATCTTGGTTCTCGGGCAATGCAAACTTTACAAATGCCACAGAATTATTGCTCTCACCGGATCATTATGTGTTTCGGATGCTATATTCCCAAGGCATTGACATGGACGCGCTTTATGTTGCCGATAAAAATGGCAATTATAATGGCGATCCGCGTAAAGCATGGCATTTATTTGCTGAGAATTTTTATCTTTTCGCGGGGACCGCTAGCCAAGAATGGCTAAATCATGTTTTTGCCGAAGTCTTTGGCTTTGATGTGGTTTTAGAAAAAGATTCTGCAGATCTTTATTATGACCGAATCAATGAATTGTTGGCTAGCGATGATTTTAAACCGCGCGCCCTATTCGAGCGGTTTAACATTGAAGTGATTTCAACCACTGAAAGCCCAATAGACGAATTAATTCACCACAAGCAAATCCTTGAATCTGGTTGGAAAGGGCGCATTATATCAGCTTATCGCCCGGATAATGTTGTTGATGCTTTGCGCGATGATTTTAAGGAATCCTTGGAAACTTTTGGCGCGCTTTCCGGTGAAAACCTTGGGGATTTTAAGTCTTATTTGCGCGCGCACCAAAACCGTAGGGCGTTTTTTAAATCAACTGGCGTTACATCCACAGACCATGGCCATGCTACGGCTTTAACCGCCGATTTATCGCCAGCAGAATGCGAGAGCCTTTATCAAAAAATTATTGGCAGCAAATTTGATGAAAAAGACGCAGAACTTTTTGGCGCGCAAATGCTAACTGAATTTGCAAAAATGAGCCTTGAAGACGGCCTAACCATGCAAATACACGCGGGCGCATATCGCAATCATAACAAAAAGGTTTTTGAAAAATATGGTCGCGATAAAGGCGGCGATTTACCTTCGCGGACCGAATATGTGAGTGCCCTAAAGCCATTATTGGACAGGTTCGGTAATGAAAAAGATTTGACCATTATTCTCTTCACGCTCGATGAAACTGTATATTCGCGTGAGCTTGGCCCAATGGCAGGGCATTATCCCGCTTTAAAGCTTGGACCGGCTTGGTGGTTTAATGATTGCCCAGAAGGAATGCTTCGCTTTAGAGAGCAAACCACGCCAACGGCGGGCTTTTACAATACTGTTGGCTTTAATGATGACACTAGGGCGTTTTTATCAATTCCTGCGCGGCATGATATGGCACGGCGGATTGATGCGCGTTATCTTGCAAGCTTGGTTGCGACAGGACGAATTTCGCTAACTCAGGCCCATTCTATAATTCAAGATTTGACCTATAAATTACCAAAACAAGCCTATAAATTATAAGGAAAAAAATATGTGCGATAAAACCTCTATCTATGACAAAACCTATTATGCGACCCATCCAGACATGATGCATGGCGCCGATAATGAGGAATTGCGCGATAAATATTTATTGGATGGTCTTTTTAAATCTGATGAAGTTGTTTTGCATTATACCCATTTTGAGCGTTTCGTAATTGGCGGCGCATTTCCACAAAGCAAATCTATTGAATTGCCCGCGCAGACCGAACCGGAAAGCGCAAAGGGTCATCCATTTCTTGAACGGCGCGAGCTTGGCGCGATTAATGTTGGCGAAGGCGCCGGCACTATAGAGGTTGATGGCCAAGTATTTGAGCTTGGTCCAAAAGATGGCCTTTATATAGCAATGGGCAGCGCAAAGGTGGTGTTTTCTTCAAAAGACAATAATGTGCCCGCAAAATTCTATCTTACTTCTACGCCAGCGCATGCGCGCTACGAGACAAAGAAAATCTCTATTAGCGATGCAGTCCCACTAGAAAGGGGCGCATTAGAGCAATCAAATCAGCGCGTTATTTATCAATATATCGTGCCATCAACAGTTAAATCATGCCAATTATTATTAGGCATGACTATTTTGGCACCAGGATCAGTTTGGAATACTATGCCGCCGCATTTGCATGATAGACGCTCTGAGGTCTATTTTTATTACGGACTTGGCGAAAATGATCGCGTTTTCCATTTTATGGGCGAACCTGATAATTGCCGCCATATTGTGATGCAAAACAACGAGGCCGTAGTATCGCCGCCATGGTCAATTCATATGGGCGCGGGCACGTCAAATTATAATTTTATTTGGGCTATGGGCGGTGAAAATCTTGATTACACCGACATGAAAGTTCTTGATATCTGTCAATTAGTATAAAAATAAGAGGGGGCATGAAATGTTCGATTTAAATGGTAAAGTAGCCTTGGTAACCGGTGCCAATACTGGCCTTGGTCAGGGAATTGCTTTGGGTCTTGCAGGGGCAGGGGCAGATATTGCAGTTGCAGGTTACGCGCCTTCAGATGAAACTGGTGAAAAAATATCGCAATTGGGCCGCGGCTTTATTGATATTGCCGCCGATCTTTCAAGCCTAGAACCTATTGATAGGGTGATTAATGCTACACTAGAAAAATATGGCCGGATTGATATTTTGGTAAATAACGCAGGTCTTATCCGCCGTGCCGATGCTGTTGATTTTACCGAAAAAGATTGGGACGATGTAATGAATGTGAATATCAAAAGCGCATTCTTTATGGCCCAAGCGGCGGGTCGGCAAATGATTAAACAAGGTTCCGGCAAGATTATTAATATTGCCTCCATGCTATCATTCCAAGGTGGTATTCGGGTTCCGTCATATACCGCTTCAAAATCAGGAATAGCAGGCATAACGCGTCTTTTGGCAAACGAATGGGCTTCAAAGGGAATAAATATAAATGCTATCGCGCCAGGATATATGGCAACTGATAATACTGCCCAATTGCGCGCCGATGAAGCACGCTCTGCGGAAATTCTTTCCCGTATTCCTGCAAATCGGTGGGGGCTGCCTTCGGACCTCGCAGGGGCTGCGGTATTCTTAGCATCGAGTGCCTCTGATTATGTCAATGGCGCGATTATCCCTGTTGATGGTGGTTGGCTC
>CAYTWK010000120.1:0-6385 GCA_964442095.1 uncultured Caulobacteraceae bacterium
CGCGCGGATCTGTGGGGCCAAGACAAGCCACCATTCAGTTCTGAGGATATTGATGATTTAATATTCTATGCCACTTTGGGCATATTATTGGGCGGACGCCTTGGGTATGTTTTATTCTATAAGCCAGAAATGCTCTTAGAGCCTTCAAGTATTTTCAAAGTCTGGGAAGGCGGAATGGCATCGCATGGCGGATTTATTGGCGTTTTCATAGCGGTTATCAGCATCGCAATTGTAAAGAGGATAAATCTACTTAATTTGGCAGATGGCGTTGCCCTTGCCTCACCTTTTGGGCTTGGTCTTGTGCGGCTAGCGAATTTCAACAATCAAGAGCTTTATGGCCGCGCCTCCGATGCGCCATGGGCTATGATTTTCACCACTGACCCATTCGGCATACCGCGCCACCCGAGCCAATTATATGAAAGCGCACTCGAAGGGTTTGTGCTTTTGGGCGTTTTGTGGATTGCGGTTTATAAATTTGGTGCACTAAAATATAAAGGCCTTGTGACTGGAATAATGCTAACCGGTTATGCGATTAGCCGCATTTTCATCGAGCATTTTAGAGAGCCCGATAGTTTTATTGATTTTCTGCCCGATTATTTAACTATGGGCATGATTTTATCGGTGCCATTCTTGTTAATGGGCTTAGTATTTTTATACATTGGCATAAAAAATATCCGTAAAGCAGCATAAAATGCCGGCCAAAAATGGTTTAGCGCAGAAAATAAAAAACCTTATCAGCCTAACTGGGCCAATTGGCATAGATATTTATATGCAAATGTGCCTCTATGACCACGAATTTGGATATTACCGCACAAAAAGGCCAATCGGTGCAAAAGGCGATTTTATAACCGCCCCAGAAATTAGCCAAATGTTTGGCGAAATCTGCGGTATATGGCTTTATGTTAATTGGCAAAAGATAGGGGCGCCAAAGCAATTTACCCTTATCGAGCTTGGTGCGGGGCGCGGCACATTAATGCTTGATATGCTTCGTAGTTTTCGCACGCTTTTTAAAGGTTTAGATTGCCCCTTAATTGAAATAACAATTATCGAAACCAATAAGAATTTAATTGCTTTGCAACAAAGCGCATTAAGGGGCGAAAGCGCCGAATGGTATGACAATCTATCAATATTCTTTGCCAAAAAAAATAAAGCCAAAAATAGCTTGCCATTAATATTCATAGCAAACGAGTTTTTTGATTGTTTACCTATCAAACAATATGTTAAAGCCGATAAAGGCTGGCATGAAAAGCAAATCGGCCTAAGCAAAGAGCAAAATTTCACCATCGGGCTTGGCCCCTTAATAGCATTTGACTTGCCAAAAGCTGACGCAAAATTTTTCGAATTTTCACCACAAACAAAGGCACTATTGGGTGATATTTTTGGTGCTATAAAAGCTTTTGGCGGCGCTGCGCTTTTCATTGATTACGGCTATTACAAGGAATATTCGGGCGACACGCTCCAAGCGCTCCACCGACATGAAAAAGTAAACGTCCTTGAGGAATGCGGTAATGCCGACCTAACCGCCCATGTTGATTTTGACGCTTTTGAAAGCAGCGCCAAAGAATCTGGCATAAATGATTATAAAATTGATACCCAAGGCAATTTTCTTTTGAGCTATGGGATAGCTGAACGCGCGGAGAAATTGATTGCCGCTAATCCCCAAAGAGAGCAAGGCATAGAGCAAGACTTAAAAAGACTTATTGGCCTTGACCAAATGGGCGAATTATTCAAGGTCTTTGAATGTTACGAATTACCAAAATAAGAAAAAACAAATGCACAATAAACCAATACCATTTTTGGCAAAAAACCTTACCCTAGCTGGCGTAAAGCACGGATTTTTTGGAAGCACAGGTGGGGTTTCAAGCGGTATTTATAGCGCGCTAAATTGCGGCTATGGCTCAGACGATTTGCCGCAAAATGTCGATGAAAACCGAAGCCTTGTAGCTGGCCATTTTGGTATTGAGCGCGAAAATCTAATTGGACCTTATCAAATCCATAGTAACATTTGCGTGATTATTGATGCGCCGCCCGAAACCGCGCCAAAAGCCGATGCCTATGTTACCAATGTGCCCAATTTAGCGCTTGGGATTTTAACTGCCGATTGCGCGCCAATTTTATTTTATGATGCAGCTACGAAAACAATTGGCGCGGCGCATGCAGGTTGGCAAGGCGCGATCAATGGAATTATCGAAGCAACTATTGGCAAAATGACGGAGCTTTCAGGTTCTGTTCCGCAAAATATTATTGCGGCGATTGGGCCATGTATTGGCAAGGATTCCTATGAAGTTGGCCAAGAATATTTTGAACGATTTATTGGCGAAGCCCAAGAAAATGAGTTATTTTTCACGCCCATTAATTCAAAAAACGAGAAATATTTATTTGATTTAAAATCTTATTGCGCGGCGAAATTAAAGGCATGCGGGGTTAAAAACATCGAAATCCTGCCCCATGACACCTGCGCGCTCGAAGATGACTTCTTTTCAAATCGGCGCCGAAACCAGCGCGGCGAACCCGATTATGGACGCAATATTAGCACCATTATGCTAGCTTAATTTTCGCCCCAACCTTCTTTTAGCCGCGCCATTAGGACTTCGCGAATTTCTTTCATGTCTTGTGGATTGGCCTTGGCGAAAATCGATTTTGCATGTTCGGGTAAATGTTCAAAGGGATCGCCGTTTCGGTGAAAGACGAAATGGTCGAAAATATGCGCCCATGCTGCACGCTCATGCGGTGGGAGAGTGCTAATACTAAAAATGGAATTTAAGAAAGCGCCCAATGCGCTGCCAGTATCTTTGCGCGCATCACTCCACCAATAATTGACCAGAATATTGAAATCTTCAAATGATTGCACATGGTGATACCAACGAAACGGCAAATAAACCGCATCGCCCGGAAGCAAATCGACGAATTGTGCACTCTCAAGCGCGGTTTTGAATTTTGGATATTTCTCAAAATCGGGCGCATCTAAATGCACCATGCTAATTGGTGGGCCCGCCGGCGTAAAATGCAAAGGGCCAATATAGAGATTTGATACCTGCTCAGGTGGAAAAATTGTAAAGCGGCGCTTTCCTGCGACACAACAAGCAAGATTATCTACAGTATCAGCATGGGTAGCAACCTTTAATCGGTTTCCAATCCACATATGCGGCATGGCATGGTCTGGCGCAAATTTCCTTGAGTTGGCTTCGTTAAATCCTTCTAGTCGGTTCGGGATTTGCAAAGATTGCAGTGCCACCGACATTGGCTTTGGGTTTTGGGCTTCGGCAAATAAGACATCAAAATATTCGCGCAGGCTCGCGGTTTCCCAAGTGAAATTCACGCCATCGACGGTTTCATTATAATGAATTTTGCCATCATATTTATGCGGCAAAAGAGCAACGCGGTGCAAACTATCATCGCTAAATCCGCATATATAATCTGCGCAATCCTTTTCTGATTTTAGAGCTGCTTTCACAACTGGCCAATCTTTGAATAGGCCGCGCATTACAATCGGTCGGTTTTGCGCGCGTATATTTTCGGCAAACTCTTTTTGGGAAATATTAGACCATTCTTCTATAGGATTCATTGGATAAAGCCCGAATTTATTTGCCTTTTAATATAGTCCGAAACCAATTTGGCGTCTTCAGGCTTCATATCCACTAATGGGCCACGCGCGTGTTTTGGTAAATGCTCAAACGGATTGCCATTTTCATGGAGGGCAAAATGCTTAAACATTTGCGCCCAAGTTTCACGCTGCTCTGGCGGTAGATTGCCAATGCTGGTGATTGCCGCCATCAAAGCCGCCCATGCAGATCCAATATCCTTACGCGCATCATTCCACCAAAAATTAGCCAAAATATTGAACTTGGTTTTAGATTCAACATGATGATACCAATGATAGGGCAAATAAAGCGCATCGCCGGGATATAAATCGACATATTGGGCATTTTTAAGAGCTTCGGCAAATTTGGGATAGCGCACCAAATCCGGCTTGGTTAGATGAACCATGCTAATTGGTTGCCCCGCAGGGGTAAATTGCAATGGCCCCATATAAAGATTTGCCAATTGGCTAGGTGGAAAAATGGTAAAGCGGCGCACACCCGCGACACAACATGCCATATTCTCATAGGGGTCATTGTGAGTGGCCACTTTTAAAGCATTGCCAATCCATAAATATGGGGTTGCATGGCTTGGAATAAATTTACGTGGATTTTGCGCCTCAAATCCAATCAAGTTTTTTGCACTATTTAGCGCCTGCATTGCCATAGATCTGGGCGTTTCGCTCTCTTCCTCTTCTAAAAGAGCCGCAAGAAACTGGCTGATTTTGGCCTTTCCCCAGCCAAAGTTTAGCGCATCAAGTTTTTCATTATAATGGAATAATCCGTCAATCTCATTGGCGCCAATACCAATAGTATGATCATCATCATTCGCGAAACTTTTTATATAATTAGCACAGGCTTGATTGCTAATCTGCGCGGCTTTAACAACTGCCCAATCTTTAACAAAGCCGCGCATGACTATTGGCAGGCCGGCGGGGCGTATTTCGCTTTCAAAGCGCTCGGCGCTAAGATCGTTTCGCTCTTCGATTGGCAGGGCCATTTAAAAATCTTTCAATTAAAGCGGTTTGCACAAGCCCTCTTAACACAAAAGGAAGCGCTTTCAAAAGCATATGAATTGATATAATCCAATAGGTCAATATGCCGCAATTTAAATTTTGTAGTAATTCCTAACGGCCAAGGCCAAGGTTTAATAGGGGCGGTTTTTCGCTCTTTATAAATGGCGATAGGACTTTAAAGAATTTTGGTATATCACTTTGGCCACCATTATTACGGCGCACTTGTTCGGCCGCTAATAATTCGTCCCATTCAGGATAAATAATGCGGCCCGCCTTTTTAAAGTTTGGGCTTTTGGCCTCCTCTGCGAAAAGCGCAATCTCCATAATTCTATTAATTCCGCGTATATAATTGACCGAGGCTTTGAGGCGATATTCCTCATCGAGTAGTCTTTGCCAGCGTGCATAGATTTCATTGAATGCACCGCGAAAACTCGGCTGATTAATATTGCGCGCCAGAGTATCAAAGGCCTTTAGGCCGGCCTCATAATTATTGTCGCATATAATTGGCTTGGTCATTTGCAAAAGAAATAGAATATAATAGCGCGCCCGGCCCCAAATATCGCAAAGTGCGCACATTGCCCCTTCGATGAAATATGGATCTTCGCCAAATTGGAGATAGCGCTCGATTAATTTAATATTCGCCCTTTGGCATTTGGTCCCCATCGCCAGAGCCTTTACCAAAAGATGAATATCATCGCCATCAGTCGGGTTTCGTAATCGCCATTTGATAATTCGCAGCTCAAGCGAAGTTAGTTTGCCGCCCCATTGCAGCCTATCATTAACCTCATGGAGGTCAATTTTATAGCGCCTCATGACATGGTTGGTTTTCACAACTGAAAGCATATTATTTAACTTGGCCCCGAGGATTTCTGCCGATTGTTTTGGCAATATTGTTTTTCCGAATTATATTCCAAAATGCATAATAAATAGTATTCGCGGCTGTAAATGCACCAAAGAGCCGCAAATGGCGGCATTAACGCACCACCCAAAGCCGCACTTAATTGCAAAAAGGCGAAGAATTAAGAGTTTTTTGCTTGTCATTAAACCTTCAAAAAAGTATTTGCACGGCATTGCTAAGGGGGAATCGCTAATATGAAACTTATTGCAGGTAATTCAAACGGCGAGCTTGCCCAAAATATCGCAGATTATCTGGATCTGCGCCTCTGCAAGACCCAAATAAAGCGCTTTGCTGATAATGAAATTTTCGTGACTATTGATGAAAATGTTCGCGGCGAAGATGTTTTTGTTATCCAATCCACCAGCTTTCCCGCCAATGACCATTTGATGGAAATGCTGATTACAATCGATGCATTACGTAGAGCTTCGGCGCGAAGAATTACTGCTGTCCTTCCTTATTTTGGCTATGCCCGCCAAGATCGCAAAACTGGTGGACGCACGCCAATCTCGGCAAAATTAGTTGCCAATATGATTACTGCGGCGGGCGCAAATAGAGTTTTGACCATGGAGCTTCACGCCGGCCAAATCCAGGGCTTTTTTGATATTCCAACCGATAATCTATTCGTTACACCAGTTATCGAAGATGATATTCGCATGAATTACAAGCTCGAAAATCTAATGATTGTATCACCCGACGTTGGCGGCGTGGTGCGCGCGCGCTCTTTGGCGAATAGATTAGGCGCACTATTGGCAATCGTTGATAAGCGCCGCGAAAAGCCAGGCGAATCCGAAGTAATGAATATTATCGGCGATGTAACCGGCAAGGATTGTATTTTGTTTGACGATATCGTTGATAGTGCCGGCACGCTTTGCAATGCCGCCAATGCCATTATG
>CAYTWK010000121.1:0-6373 GCA_964442095.1 uncultured Caulobacteraceae bacterium
AAAGAACATCCAGAACCAAGCCACAAAGAACATAACTTCAGAAAGGATGAACAAAATCATGCCATAGCGAAGGCCAAGTCCAACAACCGGCGTATGATCCCCAGCATGTGATTCTTTGATTACATCAGCCCACCAAAGGCCGGCAACGGTGAAAATGCTCAAAAGACCAATAATTAGAACAATAGGGTCAGACTTGCCCAATAGCCAATACCAATTTTTCGCATTTTGCACATTCGCGATTGTCGCAGCTTGTTCGCCAGCGCTCATCTTGAGGAAATCAGGATTTGCCTTAAGTGCATTGCTTACAGCCTCGAAGTTTTGCGCCAATAGCGCTTTGGCAGGTTCAGCACCACCAACAAAGCTTTCAATAATTTTCACAGGATCTTGAACAAAACCCTTCATGAAAATTACCAAACCAATTGCCAAGACAAATAAGGCAGCGGAGGCCGCAAGTGGCCAAGGGCTTGGGTTAACTAGATGATAGTCATGCTTTACGGCTGCGTGTGACATCTTTTTTCTCTCTTCTTAAAGGCTTTAAACTAATTATATTGGTTTCTTCTCGGTTGCAAGATTTTGTGCTTGATTTTTGGCTTCAAAGAATGTGTAGGAAAGCGTAATTTCTTTGACATCTTTTGTGCTGGCATCTTCGGCCATGCGTGGGTCAACATAAAATACCACTGGTAATTCCATGCTCTCGCCGGGTGCTAAAGTTTGATTTTTGAAACAAAAACACTCTAGTTTCGCAAAATAAATCGCCGATTTATGCGGGGTCACATTATAATTGGCGATTGCAGTAATCGGTTTGTCCCCAGTATTCTTAATTGTATAAAATGCTAGAGCGTTTTCGCCTAATTTCAATGAAATATTGCGTTTTAGCGGTTTGAATTCCCATGACACGCCTTCGCTTACATTCGCATCAAAACTAACCTTGACACTTTGGTCCAAAATTCTATCGGCGGCTTTGGTGGCTACTTTTGTAGTTCCGCCATAGCCCGTCGTTTCGCAAAACAATTTGTAAAGCGGAACACCTGCGAAAGCGGCGCCAAACATTAGAATTGGCATTGCTGCAGCGATTATTGCAATTTTGGAATTATTCTTCATCTATGACCCCGCAAATTTGACAATGGTAATAAAAAAGAACAAAGCCATTAAAGCTGTAATGCCCCAAGCGATTGCATTATTTCGACCCTTACGGGCTTTATCTATTTCGTTTGGGTTTTTATCCATCTTAAAAGGCCCCCAATTTAAAAGTGTGATATAGGCCAAACCCATGCTCTAATAGCAAAGCGGTGAATAATGCAGTTAGATATAATAAAGAGAATGCAAATAAATCGCGCGCGGGTCGGTTTGAATTTGCACTATCTTCATAAAGCGCACGGCCATTTATGCGGCCATCTTGGGTTCCCGCCTCAGAGCGCCAAAGTCTAATGGCTAGGATTAAGAATACCGCCCCGCAAAGACTTGAAACGCCAAAATATATAAAACCACCAAGGCCAGTAAAACTAGGGGCGATTGCAAGCGGCACAAGCAATATTGAATAAATTAAAATCTGCAGTTTTGTGGATTTTGCACCTTTTGCAACAGGCATCATAGGTATGCCTGCGCTGGCATAGTCACCGGCTTTATAGAGTGCCAAAGCCCATGAATGTGGAGGGGTCCATAGCAATATAATAGCTACCAATAAAAGCGCATTAAACTCTATGGTTCCGCTTGCTGCGACCCAAGCTACCAAAGGCGGGAGCGCACCAGCAAGCCCGCCAATAACAATATTTTGTGGCGTGGCCCGCTTTAGCCAAATTGAATAAACCACGGCATAAAAGAATATTGTAAAGGCTAATAAAAATGCGGCCAAATAATTAGCCGCAAACGCGAGCAAAACCACCGAAAGGAGTGAAAAAATTATGCCCATATTTAGGGCTTCTTCTTTTTGGACCTTGCCTGATGGAACAGGGCGCATTCGCGTCCTTTTCATTAATCCATCAATATCCGCATCAATATACATATTAAGGCTACCGGCTGCACCAGCGCCCATAGCAATTGCCAAAATCGATATTGCGGCCAAGAAAATATTATTGCCAGCGTGCGCACAGGCATATCCCACTATTGCAGTAAACACCACAAGTGACATGACACGCGGCTTTAATAGATTAAAATAGTCGCGCCAATTTGCGGTGGGGGCCATTTTGCCCCCTAACGCTGGCATATATGATTCCTTGGTTGCCATTTATAAAGCTATACCTTGCAATTAGTGATGGTTTTTATATTCCAAAACTGGAGGTTCGCTGAATTGGTGGAACGGCGGAGGAGAAGACAATGTCCATTCCAAAGTATCCGCACCTTCGCCCCATGGGTTATTTCCTGCCTTACGTTTGGCAATGAAATTCTCCAATAGCATGATTAGGAATACAGCTACCCCAACCAGAGTTATCACATATCCATAGGTCGAAATCTTATTCAATTCAGCGAATTGATCTGGATAATCGACATAACGACGCGGCATCCCTGCAAGACCCAAATAGTGCTGCGGGAAGAATACAAGGTTCACACCGATAAAGGTTAGCCAGAAGTGCAATCCACCTAAAAAGCCATTATATTTATAGCCCGACATTTTTGGCAGCCAATAATAAAAGCCCGCAAAAATTGTGAAGACCGCACCCAATGACATTGTATAATGGAAGTGCGCAACGACATAATATGTATCATGCACCGCAGTATCAAAACCAGCATTTGCAAGCGCCACACCGGTAACACCACCAACGGTGAAAACAAAGATGAAGCCTATCGCCCACATCATTGGCACTGTAAAGCGAATAGAACCGCCCCACATTGTTGCAATCCATGAGAAGATTTTAATGCCAGTCGGAACCGCAATGACCATAGTCGCAGCGACGAAATAGGCCTTTAAGTTTACATTCATGCCGACAGTAAACATATGGTGTGCCCAGACTACAAAACCGACGAAACCAATCATACCCATTGCGACAACCATGCCCATATAACCAAATACTGGCTTGCGTGAGAAAGTTGATACGATGTGGCTGATTACGCCAAATCCAGGGATAATTAGAATATAAACTTCGGGGTGGCCAAAGAACCAGAACAAATGCTGGAACATAATGGGGTCACCGCCTTGGGCAGGGTCAAAGAAACCAGTGCCAAAGTTACGGTCGGTCAATAGCATTGTCAAAGCACCTGCCAATACAGGAAGAGCTAAAACTAATAGCCAAACCGTATAGAATACTGCCCAAACAAAAAGCGGCATTTTGAACATTGTCATGCCAGGGGCGCGCATGTTCAAAATAGTCGTGATGAAATTGATAGATCCCAAAATCGAGCTAATACCGGCGATATGAAGGGACAGAATCAATAAATCCATAGATGGCCCTGGGTGACCAGAAGATGACAATGGTGGATATAAAACCCAGCCACCACCAAAACCATTGCCGCCCGAAGATCCTGGAACGAAAGTTGAAAGGATAGCAAGACCCAATGCAACCGGCATCAACCAAAACGAAATATTATTCATACGTGGGAATGCCATATCCGGCGCGCCAATCATAATTGGAACAAACCAATTACCAAAACCACCGATAAGTGCTGGCATTACCATGAAGAAAATCATTACAAGCCCGTGCAGCGTGATTACGACATTATAATTATGCTCATCGCCCCACATTCCGCCATTGAATACTTGAATACCCGGCTCGAATAATTCCCAACGCATTAGACCCGACATACCGCCGCCGACAAGGCCCGCGATAATTGCGAATACTAAATACATTGTCCCGATGTCTTTGTGGTTAGTAGAGTTTAGCCAGCGCCAAGGATTAAAAATCGAAGGGCGGTCAGAATGAGTATCGTGTGCTTCATTAGACATTGTGATTATTCCTTGAAATTATTTAGCAGGTGCGGTTGGAGCAGGCGAAGCTGCCTCAGCAGAGTCGGCAGTTGCCGCAGCAGGGGCGGCTGGCGCAGCTGTGGTAGCGACAGCAGTAGCATTAGCAGGAGCAGCAGGCGCGGCCGCAGCATCTGTTTCGGTGTTTATTGTGGCACCTTTAGAAACGAGCCATGCGTTATATTCTGCCTCGCTGACAACCTTTATTTCTATCGGCATAAAGGCATGGCGATCACCGCAAATCTCCGAACACTGACCATAAAATGTGCCAACTCGTTCGGCCTTGAACCATGTTTCATTTAAACGACCAGGGACTGCATCAATCTTGACGCCAAATGCAGGAACTGCCCAAGCATGGAGAACACCAGTTCCGGGTGCAGTTACTTGAACGCGAACCACCTTATTGACCGGCACAACAACAGGATTGTCAGTGCCCAAAAGACGCGGCTTATTTTGTGCTTTTGCATCGGCATCTGAAAGCATATTTGCAGTTAAGCTAAGACCCTCATGATCTACATATTCATAGTCCCAATACCATTGGTTGCCGATTGCTTTGATGGTCAAATCATATTTCGCAGGCGTAACATCGGCCTTGTAGAGAAGAGGGAAAGAGAAATATGAAATCAAAAGCAAGATTAGAACCGGTATCGCTGTCCATGCGATTTCAAGTGGCACATTATGCGTGAAAGTTGCAGGCTTTGGATTAGCTTTGGCATTAAAGCGAATAATGACATAAACCAATAAACCCAATACCAAAAGGCAAATAAGAATTTCCATTGGGATCAAAACAAAATCATGAAACCATTTAATGTCGTGCATTACTGGTGAATTTGGTGTTTGAAAATCGTATTTGCTTGCGCCCTCGGCGGCACTCGCGAAATTTGCAATTGCAGTATTTGCCAAAACAGCACTTAACCCACATAGAAAAGTGGACTTTGATTTATTCATCTTTCCCCTCCTCGGGCAAATGCCCAAAGTTCTCAATAAAAATGCTCTTAATCAAGAGTAATAATAAAAAGTTGACAATTTTTTCGCCCCTGCGCAAACACCATTGAGCGACAATAGGGCGCACTGGGACATTTTGTCATACCCAAAAAGCCATACAATCCTAAACAAGAATATAAAAGAGCTGATTGCACTAGTTCTGCGCAAATTTTTCTTGAACTTGGCTTCATTTTTACATTTATAAGTGCCATATGAAGGAAACATTCGATTTTAGGCGGTGAAAATGCAAAATGACGGGCAATTTAATCAATCTCTGAGCTTACTTTTGGAAAAGGCGCGGCACAATGACGCAGCAAAAGTCTTTGCTGGGGCGATAAATGGCGCCGATGATGGCGAAATCTATCTTGAAACATCGCGTTCCGAATCATTTGTTTGGGATGATAGTCGCCTAAAGGCCGCCAGCTATGATAGCCACGAAGGTTTTGGCTTTCGCGTCGTCGCCGGTGAAGCGACTGGCTATGCCCATTCGAACGAAATCTCAAAAACGGCCTTTTTGCGCGCTGCTGATGCTGCAAAGCAAGCCAAGCGCGGCTATAATGGCAATCTTGCACTTGGTCCAAATCGCACAAATCAAAAGCTCTATGGAGATCTGGATCCACTTTCAGAGCCATCTTTTGAAACTAAAATCAAATGCCTAGGCGAAGTTGACGCTTATATTCGCTCCAAAGATAGCCGCGTGGTGCAGGTATCGGTTACTTTTGCCGCAAACAAAAAAGACATTGTGATTATTCGCGAAGACGGTAGCACCCATTTTGACAATCGACCTTTAATGCGGGTCAATGTTTCAGTAACCGCCGAAAAAGACGGAAAACGCGAAACCGGCACTTCGGGCGGCGGTGGGCGCACGCTTTATGGTGAATGGCTCTCTGACGCAAAGCTAAAATCTATCGCTGACGAGGCGCTAAGGATTGCTTTAGTGAACCTAGATGCGATTGCGGCCCCTGCTGGCGAAATGGATGTCGTATTGGGCGCGGGATGGTCTGGGGTGTTACTTCATGAGGCGGTCGGCCATGGCCTAGAAGGCGATTTTAACCGTAAAGGCACAAGCGCATATTCAGGGAAAATGGGCCAACAAGTGGCGTCCAAAGGGGTTACGGTTGTTGATGATGGCACAATTGCAAACCGCCGCGGAAGCCTAAACATTGATGATGAAGGCACCCCAACCGAGCGCACGGTTTTAATCGAAGACGGGATTTTGGTCGGCTATATGCAAGATAGGCAAAATGCGCGGCTGATGGGAGTAAAATCGACGGGTAATGGCCGCCGCGAAAGCTATGCACATTCGGTTTTGCCGCGCATGACCAATACTTTTATGGAAAGCGGAAGCCACGATCCCCAAGAAATTATCGCATCGTTAAAGCGCGGAATATTCGCGGCACAATTGGGCGGCGGCCAAGTTGATATAACTTCGGGCAAATTCGTTTTTCAAACTTCTGAGGCCTATTTGGTTGAAAACGGCAAAATTGTCGCGCC
>CAYTWK010000122.1:0-6370 GCA_964442095.1 uncultured Caulobacteraceae bacterium
AAAGAAGCAAAAGAAAAAGAGCAAAATTTAGCATGCAAATCGCCAGAATATGCCGCTAGCTTTAATGCCTATTTGCAGTCTTGGAAAATTCAATGCGCTAATGTAGAGGCGTCTCTTGCAGGTGTCGATGAGCAAATAAATGCCCTAGAGCACGATTTAACCGAAGCTTTTGCTGAGCAAAAGAAATTCGAAACTCTAAAAGAGCGGCGCGAAAAGCACGAGCTTGAGAACAAAAAGAAATATCAATCAAAGCAAATGGACGAATTTGCGATAATTAGGTCTTCAAGACGCTAAAGCCTTGCGACCCATATTGGCGTAGTTTCTAACTAGTCTAAACTCACCATCAAAAAGGTGAAACTGCTTTGAAACTAGATAGATTGCGCCGGCAAAGAACTTCGGCAATAACAAATGGCGCATTGCGGCTATGCTTAGAAATTGGATTTGCGCCCGTCCTTGAGTTTTCGTTGAAGATTGGTCGTCGTGCCGATATTTGCGCAATAAATGAAAAAGGCGAATTATTAATTATCGAGGTTAAGTCGGGCCTCGAGGACTTTAAGGCCGATAACAAATGGCACGAATATATTGAATATTGCGACCATTTCTATTTTGCTATTGATAATGAGTTTCCTAAAGAGATTTTGCCAAATGATACGGGAATTATTGTCGCCGATAGTTTTGGCGGGGCTATAATTCGCCGCCCCAAGTCAAACTCTATTAGTGCGCAAAGGCGAAAATCGATTTATATTTCGCTTGGGCGAACTGCAGCCTTAAAATCCAATCTGCGAATTACTTAGGGCTATCTTGGTGCACGTTTCGCCAAAATTCGCTGCAAAGTTCTGCGGTGCATATTAAGACGTCTGGCGGTTTCAGACACATTATGATTGCAAAGTTCGTATATGCGCTGAATATGTTCCCACCTAACTCTATCGGCGGACATTGGGTTTTCCGGAGGATCTGGCAAATCGTCTTTTAGAGCCAACAAAGCTTTGAAAACGTCATCAGCATCAGCCGGTTTCGCTAAATAATCAACAGCGCCAGCTTTAACGGCGGCAACTGCGGTGGCAATATTTCCATATCCAGTAAGCATTATCACCCGTGCGTCGGGGCGGATATTGTGCATTTCTTCGACCACAGAAAGCCCGGAGCCATCTTCAAGTCGCATATCAAAAACCGCAAAAGCAGGCGGCTTATCGCGGATTATAGTCATAGCCTCATGGACACCTGACGCAGTGGATACTTCGAAACCACGAGTTGTTAGAGCGCGCGCGAGTCTATTGCGCAAAGGCTCGTCATCATCCATTACCAAAAGAGATTTATCGGCAATATCCGCGAGCGGGTTCAAGCTGTCTTCGGCCATTATATTTTCCCTGATTTTTATGTTTCAATAAAGCCTTTGATTATTATAACAGATATTGAGTGAATTGGGGGTGCGACATTTTAGCCCCCCAAAATTAACACCATTAGTCAATAGCATAAACTAAACAAACCGAAGAAGTTAGAGTTACAAGCTGTGGCGAAACCGGCAGTATAAGCTGCTCTGGTGTAAGTTTTGGCCGCCTTGATCCCGTCACCATAACAGTTTCGGTTGAAGAATACGCTGGCGCACCAGATCTATCCGTTACCGATCCGTTCTGTGTGGTCGGCGATGAAAGGCATTGGGTTCGGCCTTCTTCATAGACCAATAGCTTTAAAGTCTTGCCATGCGCATTTGCGACAGTTTTCGCCATTTCCAATCCGTCATTCATCGCCATAGTTCTTATTTCGCGCGCCATACTTGGAGTTGGCTCTAAAGAATATTCTATGCCATCACGGATTTCCGCGTTACCAATAGCTATTAGTTCGGCGCGCACAGGGGCAATTAGATTTAGGTCAGAAAGCTCGATTTTTATGCGCCAAATTGCGACATATTTATCAATCTTGTCCTCGCGTTCATTATCAATGCGATTGCCGTCTTTATCACGATATTGCTGATAAAGAATTTCGCGGTCATAGGTCGCGTTTACTCCGCCTTTATTCCCTATCATTGCGCGAACCTTGTCTATGCCAGGGCGAACCCGCTCAGTTAGTTTCGCTGTGGCTTCATCGCTATCAGAAGCTACTTCTTTATAGACAATTGAAAATTCTGCGCGATTTGGCATAACTTTCTTTTCGGCGCGACCAATTATTTCGATAATGGGCCTATCAACCCAATAAGGCCGTACCGCCGCATATGGCGGATTGTCCGATCCTGCGGCTATATTTCGAACATTCTGGGTCTGCGCCAAAACTAATTGCGGAAACAGAGCCGAGGCAATTATAAAGCATAGTGAAAATTTATTGGCTTTCATATTTTTCTCCTCGGTTATTTGAAAACACATCATTCTAGTCCTTGTATTCTAAATCATCACGTGACCATTCGGCTTTTACGATAGCACCACGTTCAGGGCCCGTTAGATTGCCAAATTTTACTTCAGCGCCGCTTCTTTCTAATAGTGTTTTTGCGATGAAGAAACCAAGGCCCATGCCTTCTCGCTTTTGCGCGCCTGCGGTGCCTTGACCGCGCGAAGTAATATAAGGCTCGCCGAGGCGACCAAGTATGTCAGGATCAAAGCCATTACCATCATCAATAATTGCAATGCGGATAATTTTATTGTCCCAATCGGCGCTTATTGTAACCTTTGACTTAGCATATGAAACCGCGTTTTCGATAAAATTGCCAAGCCCATATAATATTTCTGGCATACGCTTTAACTGCAAATCTTGCGCATCGAGACCCTCTTTAACATCAAATACTATAGCTTTGTTCTGGCTATCATGCCGGCTAGCTGCCTCGCTTATTAGGCCGCCAATTGTCGTGACAGTTGTTGTCGGATCCGAAACTTCATTATGTGCAGTTAGGTTTCTCAAAATATCGCGGCATCTCAAAGATTGGCTATAAATCAGATTAGCATCTTCTTTGATTGCATGGTCTTTGATTTCGTTTGCCAATTCCTTGGAAACCAATTGTATTGTGGCGAGGGGAGATCCAAGTTCATGTGCCGCCGCCGCCGCAAGGCTTCCTAGCGCTGCGAGTTTCTGTTCCCGCGCTAGAATAGTTTGGGTTGCAACAAGCGCATCTGCGAGCCTTGATTCCTCACTTGCGACGCGCCAAGCATAACCCGCAGTGAATACAACGCCGAAACCTACACCTAGTGAAAGACCATATCGATATAGCGGGGCCAATTCGAAAGGCGAATTCTCTAACCACGGTAATGGCATATAATTGAAATGCAAAAACAATATGCTCGAGAGCGTGACGATTATGACCGCCAAAATGCCTTTAGGTTTTAAAGTTGCTGCCGCAATTGTCGAAGGTGCAATCAATAAAAGGGCGAATGGGTTTTGCATTCCTCCAGTTAGATAAAGCAAGAAAGCCAATTGCAATACATCAAAAATTAGCTGTGTTGCTGCTTCCCATTGTTTTAAAATTCTTTGGGATGGCAAAGCGAATATAAGAGCAATATTAAGCCATGTAGAAGCGGCAATAGCGCTTAGACAAAGGTTTAAAGGTAGTTCAAATTCGAAAACATAAACAATTATGCCAATCGCGGAGGTTTGGCCGATAACCGCTAACCAGCGCAGAAATATCAGTGTTCTCAGGCGTAAGCGCCCCAGCTCAGTAGCGTGTGAAAAAATTGAATCACTATTTTTCATAGTTTTCAATACACCTGAAAATTCATGGGTGCAAACAAACTGAATTATTCGCTTTGCAAAAACGGCTTTGGTTATCTCATGTGATATAGTATAGCAATTCTATGAACAAAACGGTCGAAACTAAGTTTGATTGGCGAAAATTGATTCTACCAATTATCGCTCTTATAGCATTGATTTTATTTGCCGCTCTTCAATGGCAGGCACGCAATAAATATAGCTCTGTTTCTGCGGGTCCGCCAAAGTCAGATGAGTGCACCGGCCGCGCCTTTGCAGAAATTGGTGGCCCGTTTACTTTGATAGATGGTGATGAAAAGCAAAAAACGGATAAGGATTTCCTCGGTAGGCCAATGCTGATTTACTTTGGTTATACTATGTGCCCCGATGTTTGCCCAACTTCGCTTAGCTTGATGGGTGCAGCGATGGAAGAAGTTGAAAAACAAGCGCCCGATATTGCAAAAAAAATTCAGCCGATTTTTATATCAATAGACCCAGAGCGAGATACCCCAAAACTTATGCGCGAATATTCTGCCTCTGGCGGATTTGCAAAAGGTCTGATTGGTCTTACCGGAACACCGGAGCAAGTTAAGGCAGCAGCAAGCGCTTATAAGGTTGGCTATCGTAAAGCCGAAGCCGCCAATAGCGAGGCAAATTACACTATGGATCATGCAAGTCTTATGTATTTAGTTGATAGTAAAGGCAAACTCGCAACTTTCTTTTCAGATGGCGGCGATCCGCAGGAAATGGCGCAGTGCATTATAAGTCTGGGTAAAAAAGGCCTATAGCACCAATAATTAAGTAATTTATGTTATTCAGGTCTCAGCCAATTGCACTTTTGGGGATTGTGCAGCGCAGCATATTGAGCCATAATTTCGCAATTGGGGCAATAAATATCGGGAGTAGGGCTTGCTATATTCATATGTAGAAATGCAACGTGCAGCATTAATGCCTTTTCGCATAGTTAATGCATTTAATAATTATTGGCTTAGGGCCCCCATTAATCCATTTTCGCATACGGGAATTGGCCGAAATTTATTGGCAGCTAGCGATGTTTTCGAGGCGTTAACACGGCGCTATGGCAAGCCCGAATGGAACCTCGAAGACCAATTGATTGATGGTCAAATGACCACGTTTTCCCCCATAGCTGTATGGGAAAGCCCATGGTGTCAATTGACGCGCTTTGAACCAAACTTACCAATAAAAAGAGAGCTTCCTAAAGTCCTAATTGTTGCCCCGCTTTCGGGCCATTTCGCCACTCTGTTGCGCGGCACCGTAGAGGCATTTGTTCAAGACCATGAAGTGTATATTACCGAATGGTCAGACGCGCGCAATGTGCCACTTTCGGAGGGGCGCTTTGACCTCGATGATTATATTGATCATGTGCGCAATATGATAGGTTTTATCGGTAAAGACGTTCATGTAATCGCTGTTTGTCAACCTGGGCCACCTGTTTTGGCCTGTATCGCAATGATGAGCGAAGATAAAGATCCTAATACGCCAAAATCAATGTGCTTTATGGGTTCGCCAATTGATGCGCGAAAATCGCCAACTCAAACCAATGAGCTTGCTGAGCAAAGGCCGTTTACATGGTTTAAGTCAAATATGATATTTACGGTTCCTTTGCCCAATCTTGGTGCATTTCGCCGTGTTTATCCCGGGTTTGTGCAATTATATTCATTTATGTCCATGAATCAGGAAAATCATATTGATGCGCACAAGAAATACTTTGATAGCCTAGTGGCTGGCGATGGCGAAAGCGCGCAAAAACACCGAAAGTTTTACGATGAGTATCTCTCTGTGCTCGATTTAACCGAAGAGTTTTATTTGCAAACAATAGAAAAAGTGTTCCAAGAACATCATTTGGCGCGCGGAATCTTCTACCATCGCGATAGATTGGTTCGTCCAGAAGCAATTGAAAACACAGCTCTAATTACAATCGAAGGCGAATTAGATGATATTTCGGGTATCGGGCAAACCCAAGCGGCGCACGATTTATGCCCGAATATCCCAGCTTCGAAAAAGCATGACTATGTCCAAAAGGGTGTTGGCCATTATGGTGTCTTTAATGGCCGCAAATTCCGCGAAGAAATATATCCCAAATTGCGTGATTTTATTGCGAATTCGTAGTTTTCATACCTATTTCATTGACGTTAATATTTGGTTCGCCAAAGCGTGAAACGTCAAATGGATTTGTTGGTTCAAATGCGATATTGAGCTTACCGCCCTTGCCAAGGAAATTTGAAAAGCCGAGCGCAAGAGAGCGCAAGATCGCAGGATTTGATTTTTTTGCAATATATTGACTTAAAGGTTCGCGCCAATCCTGTCTGATTTGGGTTGGTGTTTTGCCTTTCTGCGCCGCTTCATTTACCGCAATCTTGTTCAATGCGCCGAGGTCGCGGATTTCAAGATTTGCACTTATAAGGCGCACGCCTTTGTAAAGAGGCCACATTTCCTTATAAACTTGCGCCAATTTATCAAATGATTTTGCCGGGCCTTTTGTTTGAGGCTGGTTTGTATTTGCGGCACTTGCACTTGCTACTGGTTTGTTTTGGTTGCTAGTCGCAGCTTCTGCGGCAGCCTGAGCAGCAGCAGCAGCAGCCTGTGCGGCCGCTTCTTCTGGTGTTGCAGCTGGTTTTTCCTTGTTTGCTGGTGCTGGGACAGATTCAGTGGCCGTCGCTCCTGGTTTTCCCATTTCCTGACC
>CAYTWK010000123.1:0-6361 GCA_964442095.1 uncultured Caulobacteraceae bacterium
AAGATGTGCCCAATAGTGCCGCCATTGTTTCGAATGGAAAAATTATAGATATTATAAGCTGGCAGAGCGCAAAAATTATTGGTGTCGATACTTATGAATTAGAAAGACTAGTGCGCGGTCTTAATGGCGTTCAAACCGCCCCAAATATTGAAATTGGTGCAAAATTTATCCTCCTTGATGAGGCTGGCGACATAATTAGTCTTGGGCGAGAATATTGGGGCCTAGAGATGCGTTACGATTTTGCCCAGATAGGAAAAGCGCCAGATATTGATAATTCGTATTCTGCGCGGTTTGACGCTTCGGCAGTTTTGCCTTGGGCACCGTGCCATATAAAATGCCAAAAACAAAGCGGTGGTATAAAAATAGGCTTCACTCCTAGAAGCGGCGGCACTGGTCTAGGCTTAGACGCTATTGACGAGCCAAATCTCAGGTTTAAAATTGATATTCTGGCCGTTGATAATTCAATAAAGCGAGAGATAATTTGCGAAACCAATGAATATTTATACGAAGACGCCGCGCAAATTAGCGATTTTGGTGCACTTCAATCGCAAATAAGCCTAAGAATTGCCCAGTTTTCACAAATTGGTAGTTTGGGTCAGTCAAGTTATAAGTTACTTCTAGTTTGAAGTCTTAGCTTCTAATGTGCAATAGATTGCATATTGCCTCTTTTGTTTATGCCAATAAAGTCTTAAGTCTAAGTCATGTTTGACAGGAGAATTGATTGGCAGAAGATCCCTATAAAGTTCTAGGCGTGAAATCTGGTTCACCGATTGCCGAGGTCAAAAAGGCGTATCGAAAACTTGCCAAAGAATTACACCCAGATAGAAACCCAAATAATAAACAAGCCGAAGAGAAATTTAAGAAGGTTTCCGCAAGCTTTACCTTTCTCGATGACGAAGAGCGAAAGGCGCGTTTTGATGCCGGCGAAATTGACGCCGACGGAAATCCTAAATTTGGCGGCTTTGGTGGCGGTGGTTCGCGTGGAAATCCGTTTGGGGGAGGGGATCCGTTTGGCCCTGGCGGTCCATTGCATGGAATGAATATGGGTGGACGCACACGCGGCGCCGGCCAAGCTGGATTTAGATCTCCGGATTTTGAAGATTTTTTTGGCGATATTTTTGGGGCTGCTAGCGGTGGTGCACGCGCGAGGCCACAAAGCTCTAAGGGGAAAGATATTTCGACAAATTTGGAAATCGAAACCTTGGACGCTATTCTTGGCTCAAAAAAGCGCATTAATGTCTCGGGCAATGAAATAGAGCTTTCGATACCAGCAGGGGCCGTTACTGGCCAAATTTTGCGCCTCAAAGGTAAGGGTAACCAAGGAATTGGCGGGGGTGCATCTGGCGATTTGCTCGTGACCTTGAAGATAAAGCCCGATAGTATTTACGAAATTATTGGTAATGATGTTCAAACCGAATTGAAGATTACACTTTTTGAGGCATTGGCCGGCGGCAAAGTCGAGGCGCCAACTCCATTGGGTAATGTTGCCCTAAGCATAAAGCCAAATACGAATTCAGGTCAGATTTTACGGTTAAAGGGGCGCGGTGTTGCCAAGAAAGACAAGCCGGGAGATTTATTGGTGAAGCTATTAATTTGCTTGCCCGAAGGTGATAATCAAGAATTATTGCAATTAGTCACTGGTTGGTCAAAAAAATTAGACTTGCCCAAATCGCGGACAAAATAGATGGCTAAACCAATAATTGCTGTGTTGCTTGATGAAGATACTTCAAATGGTGGTCGTTTCTATCAGACCAATAAGGGATATTTTCGTGCTCTTGAGAGAGCTGGCGCTGTGGCGATTGGCCTGCCTTATAGTATTGATTCTGTTGACTTCGCGCTAGAAAATTGTTCGGCACTATTATGCACTGGTGCAAGAATTAGATTTGAAGATGATTGGTATGTTGCCGGGGAAATAAGCAGTTCACCCCAATCAGAACGGCTTGAAGTCGAAAAGACTCTGATTAATTCATTTCTGGCGCTAAATCGGCCATATCTTGGTATATGTAATGGTATGCAGGTTTTGGCGGCCCTTAGCGGCGCAAAGCTTAGCTCTAGGATTGCAAACCATACTGATGGAACAATAATCCATGATTCTGGCGATACACGGCATGAAGTTTCAATCATCCGAGATTCGATATTGCATAATCTGATTGATAAAGAAAAGATTTTAACCAATTCGCATCATTCCGAGGGTGTAATAGAAGTTAGTGATAATTTACTAATTAGCGCCCGCGCGAGTGATGGCGTCATAGAGGCAATTGAGCGGACGGACAAAGATTTTGCGATTGGGGTTCAATGGCACCCCGAAATAATTTGGCCCACACCTCTTGACCCAAATGATGAAAATATTGGCGAAATATCAAAATCATTGTTTGAAGGGTTTGTAAAATCAGCTTCGGTTCTTTAATATATCTTATTTTTTAGTATGCTGTTGTGCGGCTAATAAACTTAGCAACAAAACCTAATAGCTTTGTTCAAGCTATGTTCATAAGAAAAGCGTATAAGGCCATTATGAAAACTTTATTGACCAGTGTTATTGTATTGTCTTGCGCCTTTGGCGCGCAGATAGCCGAGGCGCGGCCAAAAAGCCAAAATGGAATTGCGTCCCGAAACTATAGTTATATCGGCCCGCAAAACCAATTTGGCCCATCTTTCGGATTTCAAGATACAATTCGCACAATATCATTACGCGAAATTCGCGAAATAATTGCTTCGCAAATTCCAGGTGATATTCAAGACGCAAGATTAATTGATGATGGTGGTCGCAAGGTCTATGAAGTTCGTTGGCAACCATCTGATCCGCAATTGCGGGGCCGAATAATGATTTTCATTGTTGATGCTGAGACCGGCCAAATTTTATCAAGAAGGGGTGGCTAGATGCGTTGCTTAATTGTTGAAGATGATCCTGATCTACGTCGGCAATTGGAGCGTGCCCTGACAGATGCTGGCTATGCCGTTGATGTTGCTGCGGATGGCGAAGAGGGACATTTTCTCGGTGACACAGAGCCGTATGATGTTGTTGTTCTAGATCTTGGCTTGCCAATTGTCGATGGCGTGACAATTCTTGAAAGGTGGCGCGAGGATGGACGGACAATGCCGGTTTTGATTTTAACGGCACGCGAGAGATGGTCGGAAAAGGTTGCGGGTTTTGATGCCGGCGCCGATGATTATCTGACAAAGCCGTTCCATACCGAGGAATTATTAGCACGCCTAAGGGCTTTGGTTCGCCGCGCGGCGGGTCATGCAACTGCGGCTCTAGAAAGTGGTGAATTGCGCCTTGATCCGCGCGCACAAAGAGCAACCGTTAATGGCAATCCCATCAAACTTACAAGCCACGAATTGCGTCTATTGACCTATCTGATGCATCATGAAGGCCGCGTTGTGCCAAGGGGCGAACTTATCGAGCATATTTATGACCAAGACTTTGACCGCGATTCAAATACAATAGAGGTTTTTATTGGCCGCTTGCGCAAAAAAATCGGCCAAGATAGGATTGTAACTGTGCGTGGCCTCGGCTATCAATTGGTGAATCCTACCACATAATAATTATATAGAGCCAGCAATTGAAGCGCCAATTATCTTTAACCACGCGTTTGATTTTTACGGCTTTCGTCTGGGTTGGTCTTGCGATAATTGCGACCGGTATCGGCCTATCAACTATATTTCACAGAACATTTGAAAATAGCTTTGATAGGCAATTGGCCATTAGTTTAGATGCATTGGCCGCGAGTGCAAATATAGATGCAACCGGCAAAATAAGCGTCGCCCGTCCTCCGACGGATCCACGGTTTTCGCGGCCGCTGTCTGGCTATTATTGGCGCGTCACTGATGTATCTGCGGCTTCAATAGCGCCCAATCCAGAAAACAATTCGGCATATGTAAACGAAGTTCATTCGCGTTCCTTATTCGACGAAACAATTTTAGCACCAAAAGACTTGGTGCAAAAAGCTCTGCGTGAACCAGGTGTCACACATTCGCAGGATATTACACGCGCTGATGAGCCGCTTAGGATAGCAGTGCGCATAGTTAAATTGCCATTTTCCAAATCACAGACTTTATTATTGGTCGCGGGTGATAGGCGCGAAATCAGCACTTCGACAAATCGTTTTAAAATTGTCCTAACACTTAGCCTATTGTTGTTGGCCATCGGTCTATTGGCGGCGATTTATCTGCAAGTTTCATTGGGTCTTAGACCGCTTCGAAAGATGGGCACAGAGCTTGCGGATATTCGTTCGGGGAAGCTGCAAAATCTTGATGAAGAATTGCCCCCTGAATTACGGCCAATAGCCATGGAATTAAATGCGTTATTAAAGCATAATCAAGCGGTTGTGGAGCGCGCGAGAACCCATGTTGGAAATCTTGCCCATGCATTAAAGACGCCTTTGTCGGTGATGATTAATGAAAGCAGAAATTACAAAGATAGCTTTAGTGAATTAGTGGCGCGGCAAAGTGAAACCATGTCGCGCCAAGTTGAGCATTATCTAAAGCGCGCAAGGGCGGCGGCGCGCGCCGAGACCCTCGGTGTATTGACGCCAATTGCGCCCGTGGCAATTGATATTTTTCGCACTCTCGGTAGGCTTTATAAAAATGATGGCGTGAGGCTAGAAATTATTGGCGATACCAATCTTTCTTTTCGCGGTGATAGAGAGGATTTAGAGGATTTAATTGGCAATATTGCCGAAAATGCTTGCAAATATGGCGGCGGCACTGTCGAATTAATCTATGGGAAATCTGAAAATGGATTTCTGGAAATTTTCATAGACGATGATGGTGACGGTCTAGAGCCTGATGAAATAAAGAATGTTTTAAAGCGCGGTGTTAGGCTTGATGAAACATCACAAGGGTCTGGCCTTGGCCTATCGATTGCTTTGGAACTTGCAAATGCTTACGGCGGTGAACTATTCCTAGAGCGATCTTCCCAAGGCGGTCTAAGAGTAAAGTTTACTTTGCCCGTGACAGATACTTAAAGTTAACTCAATTGTGCTAGAATGCGTCATTAGATTTTGATGTTCAAATTAAATGGCGCATATGGACCGGGCAAAATTTCAAGAATTAGTTAGTTTGATAGAAAGATCGTCGCCGCAAATTGCCGCGAAGACTATGTTTCATCTTGACGAATTGAATCGCTCGGGCAAGCTAGACCCAGAGTCTGTCGAAGAATTAAAGAATATTGCAAGACCAAAAATTGGCGCAAATAACGCCGATATTGAGCGTTATGCCTCCACTAACCGAATGTTCTTTGAACCATTTACTCTATTATTTGAAAATAAAGTTCATGATGAATTATTGCCCGGTTCTTTCCCGCGCGAAAAACTAGCATTAATTTGGAAATCAATTTCCGAGAACGTAATAAAAGATGAAATCGCGCTTTTTGAAAGCGAAATGTCGATTGCAATCGAGGAGCAAGATACATTCAAAAGCGAGAAAATTGTAGCGCAAATCCGAGAAGCAGTAATTGACAAAATTGAAAGTTCTAAGGACTTTGGATTGATTGCCAATTTTAATAATCAAATATCAAAGGCTGAAGCGATTAGGTTCTATGGGCTCTTGAAACTTGAGCAGGCCGCGCGCGATAACAACATTAATCTCTCAATGGATATTGACCAAATCTCCAGCGAAAAAGGATCTCGGAATCTTGAGTTCTTAGTGGCTTTAGAGGAAGTTGATGTAAATTGGGCTGCAGATTATATAGTTATCATCATGGTCAATTCGCGCAAGCCTTGGCATGTTGTAAAATTGCTAACGGCTGTAGCATATGGAACCAATGACAGGAAACTTTCTGCAACTCCTTATGGCGTGGTGGGCAATCGAATAATTGCAATACTGGATCGCAAACTCTCTGAATTTGAGCGCTTTACGGCCAATAGCGAATTCGACGGAAAAAAGCTGGCATTTGATGTTGAGGAATTCAATAAAGTAAATCAAGGACTAGAACGCGAAGAAATAATGACCAGCGATGGTCCGTGGCGTAAAGCTATTACTGAAATTCGCCAACGCGCCGGCATTTTATTTCCCAATCTTTGCAAACTTGCTGTGAGCAGCGTTGAGGCAGCATTTCCCATCGAGCGTATGCGCGTAAAGGGCGTAGGGATGTATGATATTCCGCGAACCTATAATGATCCAAACATGCAAAAAGTGAATACTGCTTTGGCTTATTGCGATTTCCTTCGCGAAGTTCGCCTTTTTGCGCCATTAGCGGGATTTGGTGTTGCTAGGGAAAATTCCCTAAAAGAAATAATCAAGCATTCTGATTCGCTAAAGAGTGGATTATTCGCGCTAAAAAGTCAGGAAGATCGCGGGCGATTTTTTGATATTTGGGTTGAAAACAGCACTAATTTGGTAAAAGCAATAGATGGCGCAG
>CAYTWK010000124.1:0-6297 GCA_964442095.1 uncultured Caulobacteraceae bacterium
CATTAAACCCATATCCGCCATTCGCGTCAGACCAATTTTTTAATGGATGGGCGCAAACCATTCCTTTCGGGTCAATATCTCCAAGGCGCGAATATTTGGCAACTTTTGCACTAGAAAAAATGGTTTCAGCTAGTTTGTCGGCCAAAATCAATTTTTCGCCAATTTGCGCAAAAGGAACAAATTCTAGGCCCGATTCAATTTCTTGCACTTCATAAAGGCCATATTCAATTTTTGGCGAATAAGAAATCGCGCGATTGGCAGGAATTGTCCAAGGGGTTGTCGTCCAAATAACGACGGAATTTCCTTCATATTCGCCAGAGGCAATTTTAAACTTAACCCAAATTGCAGGGCTAGTTTTTTCTTGGTATTCCACTTCGGCTTCGGCCAAGCTCGTGCGTTCAACTGGTGACCACATAATCGGTTTTGAGCCACGAAATACCAAACCCGAAGCAACGACTTTATGAAATTCATTTTCGATAACCGCTTCGGAGGAATAATTCATGGTCAGATATGGGTTTTCCCAATCGCCAATCACGCCCATGCGAATACGGCCCTCTTTTTGAATATCGACCCATTTTTGCGCAAATTTGCGGCACGCCTGCCTGAACTCTACGGCACTAACATCTTTTTTGTCGCGGCCCGCAGCGCGAAACTCTTCTTCGACTTTCCATTCAATCGGAAGACCATGGCAATCCCAGCCTGGAATAAAATCAACATCAAAGCCCGCCATTTGCTTGGAGCGGACCATAAAATCCTTTAGGATATTATTTAAAGCATGGCCAATATGCATCTGCCCATTCGCATAAGGAGGGCCATCATGCATAACCCATTTCGGCTTGTCTTTAGAGGCTTCGCGGATTTTCTTATAAAGCGTGACCTGTCCCCAATTCTCAAGAATTTCCTTTTCTTTTTGCGGCAAGCCAGCGCGCATTGGAAACTCTGTAGTCGGAAGGAAAATAGTAGGCCGATAATCACGTCCTTCTTTATTAATATCGCCGTTTTCTTGGTTCACTAAATGTCTCTTTTTCAATGTTCAAATCAAAGTGCCTAATAGCGGTTTTACCTTAAAAATTAAACCCGCAAATGTCGTAAAAGAACATGAGTTGACATCTGATATAAATATGATATCATTTTTATATCACTAACACAGGGGGCAGACATGTCACAAGATCAAATCTCGGCAACCAAAGAGCGCGGAGTATTCTCACTTTCGGGAATTCCATTATTTTTGATTGTCATATTCTTACTAATATTCGCGATTTTTCAAGTCGCTTCTAGCGGCGGCAATTCCGGTGTTGGCCTTGCTGTCGGTTGCGGTATTGCAATTATCCTAATATCTTCGGGCCTTTACTCATTGCAACCGAATGAAGCTATGGCTTTAATGTTATTCGGTGCATATTCGGGCACCGATAGGAAGTCAGGTTTGCGCTGGGTTTGGCCTTGGCTTTCAAAAAAGAAAATATCGCTGCGGGTGCGCAATATCACATCTGACAAGTTAAAAGTTAATGACAAAAATGGTAATCCAATTGAGATTGCGGCAAATGTGGTCTGGCGCGTTCAAGATAGCGCACAAGCTCTATTTGATGTCGATAATTATGAAGGCTTTTGCCAAATCGAAATTGACACTGCGCTTCGTGATATTGCGGCCCATTATGCCTATGATCATGCCGAAGAGGGTGAATTGACCCTAAGGGGCAATGCCGAGGAAGTGGCAACTCTTTTGCGTGAACGGTTAAATGCGCGTCTTGCTGTCGGAGGAATGCAGGTCGATGAGGCGCGCATTTCCCACCTTGCCTATGCCCAAGAGATTGCTGGCGCAATGCTTAAGAGACAACAGGCCCAAGCCATTATTTCTGCGCGCCAATTGATTGTCCAAGGCGCGGTTGGCATGGTCGAGATGGCCCTCAAACAACTTTCTGAGCATAATATTATCGACCTCGATGAGGAGCGTAAAGCCCAAATGGTATCAAATCTTTTGGTTGTTCTTTGCTCTGATAAAGACACGCAGCCGATTGTTAATACTGGCTCTGTTTATTAGCATTTTACCCAAGATATTCTTATGGCGGCCAAACCAAAAAAATCATTTCTACTTCGCGTCAATCCTAAAGTGATGGCACGAATTGAAATGTTGGCCGCCCAAGAATTGCGCTCCACCAACGCCCAAATAGAGATTTTATTACTCGAAGGCTTAAAAAAGCGCGGCATAAGAACCGAAACCACTAGTGAAAACGGGGAAGAAACCCAAGTTTAGATAGTGAAATTAATTTATCATTAACCAAATATCGCCAATGTTTTCCAATTAATATAGGCCGCAAAATGCGCGCTTTAATTGGAGAATCCGACCCTTGGGCCCGTTAGTGCACTCTATAATCATATTAAGCTATTTAAGCGTGGCTATAGCCATTGGCGCAGCGTCATATTGGCGGCTGGATTTTACGATGGCGATATCCGGACTATTCGCCGGCATGTTTGTATTGGCCTGCGGCTTATTACACTCGGTATTCACAAAAAAGCCGGCAAGTCTCTCCAAGATTGAAGCTCGGCGAATAGAGGCCGAATTTAATTCGATCCATGAGGCACAAGCCAAAGCCGAATTAGAATTGCAAAATCTCAAAGAAACTCTAATTGAAGAAGCTAGGGCGCGCGAAGAAAAAGTTACTTCGGAGCTTAAAATGCTCGCTGTCACTATTGGTAATTATGTTGCAAACTCTAAAACCCAAATCAAGGCACAAAATTATTCGCAAGCCCCTTCGCCGCAGCGCAGCCAGAGAAATCTTCTAAATATTGTTAAAGAAGCCGTAGAAGCAAACCGCCTAGAAATTCATTTGCAACCAGTTGTTACTTTGCCGCAGCGCCGAGTATCATTTTACGAATGCTTTACCCGCTTAAGGGACGATATGGGTCGCCTAATTATGCCAGGTGAGTTTTTGCGCGTTGCCGAGCCAAGCGGTTTAGTTGGCGAAATTGACAATATGCTTTTGCTAAAATGTGTGCAACTTGCGCGCCGCATGATTAAGCGCGAACGCAAATTTTCTATGTTTTGCAATCTTTCGACAACGAGCTTGGGTGATGAAAAATTCTTTATCCAATTTGTCGATTTTCTAAAAAGTAACCGCGATTTGGCCGGCTCAATTATTTTTGAGTTGCCGCGCGATGCCTTTGACCGGTTAGGAATCACCGCCGAGCGCAATATGGGCCGCTTATTTGACCTTGGCTTCAGATTTTCAATAGATAGGTGCGATTCAATTGATCTGGATTTACGCAAACTCGAACGCATGGGCGTGCGCTATGTCAAAATCGCGGGCGATACTTTGGTGCGCCAACTAACCCAAGAAAATATGCGCCCAATTACGGGCCTTAACCGCGAATTTGACGCAACCGATGTTGCCTCCCTATTTGCGCGTTATGGCGTTGATGTAATTGCCGATAGAGTTGAAAGCGAAAGAACAGTTGTCGAATTATTGGATCTTGATCTCGGATTTGCCCAAGGAAACCTCTTTGGTTCACCAAAGCCGCTTCATGAATTTAGCTCTGATGACGAAGAAACCGTCAATGTTGGCCAATTATTGGCGAGCTGATAAGCCCCGATATTCGCGTATCGCCGATTGAATTTCACTCAAGAGCTTGGGCCCTTGATACACAAAGGCAGAATATAATTGAATTGCGTTTGCGCCAGCCTCTAGCTTTTTGACGGCATCATCACCACTAGAAATGCCACCAACGCCTATTATTGGGAATTCCTTTCCAAGTGCAGCACGAAAATCGGCGAGCTTTTGGGTTGAAAGCTCAAATAGAGGCCGACCCGATAACCCGCCTGTTCTGGCTTTATATCTGCTCTTTAGGGAGTGAGGCCGTGATATAGTCGTATTTGAAACAATTATGCCGTCTAATTTAGCGGCCATAATTTCGCTGCAGATTTGCGAAACCGCTATATCATCAAGGTCTGGCGCGACCTTTAAGAAAATTGGACGCTTCCCAAAAGCCTCTAACAAAGCGTCGCGTGAAATTGCAATTCTTGCCAATAATTCTTGGAGAGCATCTTTGTCTTGCAGGCCGCGTAAGCCTTTAGTGTTTGGCGAAGAAATATTGATTGTAACATATGTTGCATATTGCCACACACGAACAAGACCAGTCACATAATCATTTATTCTATCGGCGGAATCCTTATTGGCGCCAATATTCGCGCCAATAATTCCGCCCCTTTTTGCGCGCCTTTTTAGGTTTGCGCAAAAATAATCTAGGCCATAATTATTGAAACCCATTGCATTTATTATTGCCTCATCTTCCTTTAGGCGAAAAAGCCTTGGCTTTGGATTTCCGCTTTGTGCAAGCGGCGTAACAGTTCCGCATTCAACAAAACCAAAACCTGCACGCAATAAAGCATCGGGAACTTTGGCGTTCTTATCAAAGCCTGCTGCAATGCCGATAGGATTTGGAAGCGCAAGGCCAGCTAAATTCGTTTCAAGTCCAGTCTGTTTTTTGGCAGTCGGACCAATGCCCAAAGCCAAAGCTTTTATGGTCAGGTCGTGCGCAAATTCTGGGTCTAGCTTTTGTAAAAACTTGCTGGCGATTGGATAAATTAGGCTAGTCATTATTAAAGAACTCTTGTGGAATAAGTGGCCGATTATTTGCATCGCAAACGATGGGCATAACAGCGACTATCGCTTCGGTTGGAATATCGCAATACGCATGTGGGAATAAATCACCGCCGCGTGATGGCTCAAATTTCAATTTATCGCCCAAAGCCGCAAGATTAATTTTGGCAACAATTAAATTTGGAACTTCGGCAAAATAGCGCCGAAAAGTTTCACCAAATTGGGCATGGGTTGAAAGATGAATAAAGCCGTCTTTAACATCAAGCGCCGAACCTTTATAAAGGCCATTATTCATAGCGCTTTGCCAGATATCTGCATCTTCAATTTTATAAGCAAATTTTTCCATTTATTCATTTGCCATTTTTCGCGCCACAAATGCAAGGCCAATTAGTGCAAGCCTTGATTTATTGTATGTCTCGTCTAATGATTATTAATAGACATTTCGCGTTTAGAGGGGGAATTTTGTGCGTAATATTAATAGACTATTTATGTCGATAGGCCTTGGAGCTTTAATTGTTAGCTCCCCACAGATATTAATGGCGCAGACCACTAACGCGCAATCCAATATTTCTGCGCCCAAAACCATTTGGCCCGCGCAAGATTATGACCCCGCCATCCCGACCATTAAGTCCGTATTGGGGCATGAGATAGGGAAAAGGATTTCTACGCCGGCGCATATTATTACCTATTTTGAAGCACTCGCTGCGGCAGCACCCGATAGAATAATTTTAAAAGATTATGGAAAAACATGGCAAGGCCGGCGCTTAATTTACGCAATTATTGGCACGCCCGAACAAATTCGTAATATAGAAAATATACGCGCTAATTCTTTGGCGCTTTCAGATCCACGTAAAACCAATCAAGGTCAGGCAAATGCAATAATCAGCAATCAGCCGACAATTGTATGGCTTGCCAATTCGGTCCATGGCGATGAAATAAGCCCCGCCGATAGTGCCATGATGACGGCCTATCATTTATTGGCAGCGCGCGGCAGCGGCAATATTGATGATGTTCGCAAGAACACTCTTAATATAATTGTTCCATTACAAAACCCCGATGGACGCGATAGATTTATAGCAAGCAATAGGAGCGCCGAGGGCCTAGACCCAGATGCGGACGAATTATCGGCAGAACGAGATCAACCATGGCCGGGCGGTAGAATGAATCATTATAATTTTGATTTAAACCGCGACTGGATTTCTCTTACCCAACCTGAAACCCAAGGCCATATAAAAGCATATCTTGAGTGGCAGCCGCAAGTATTAGTTGATGCCCATGAAATGGGGCGCGAAGGTAATTTCTTTTTCCCCCCAGAAGCCGACCCAATAAACCCAAATCATACTGGCGGTCAAAAGCAATTAAGGGCAATATTTGGCGCCAATAATGCCAGATGGTTTGATAAGTTTGGCATTAGTTATTTCACACGCGAAATTTTTGACGGTTTTTACCCAGGCTATGGTGACGGCTGGCCCACTACACATGGCGCAATTGCTATGACCTATGAGCAAGCATCGGCGCGTGGCCTCTTGGCGCGCGGCAAAGACGGCAGCATTCTAAGCTATGAAGCCAGTGTGCGAAATCAATTTGTCGCGGCATTGGCAACCATTGAGACCGCCGCAAATGAAAGAAAAAGAATCTTAGAAAATTTCTATGAGTTTAGAAGAACAGCAATCCAAGATGGCCAAAATGGCAATGTGAAATC
>CAYTWK010000125.1:0-6281 GCA_964442095.1 uncultured Caulobacteraceae bacterium
CTTGAGAGACGCGCAAAAACCTCTGCGCTATAAGGCGCCACCCCAAGCGGATCGATTTTCGGCGGCTTTGCTTCGGGTAAGCTTGGCGAGAATTCATTTGCCATTTGTAATAAGACGCTAGAGGCTGATGCGGCCTTTGCCAAATTATTTGAAAGCGTTTCTAAATCTTCTATCGACTGGGATATCAAGGTTTCATATAGCGCAGATTTTATTGGATACGCCTTTTCGTCGCTATTTTTGTGACTTTTACCATCATTTTTGGACTTTTTACCCATAAAATGCCCCTTGTTTAAGATTTCAAAGCCGATTAGCACTTGAACTATTAGTTTAAGTGACATATCGCCATAAATTATCAATAAATCGAAAATGCAACTGTGAAAAGGTCATTTACGCCAATGCGCGAATTACAGAATCTTTTTAATCATAAAACAATGAAAAAGTCCCGTAAAAAGCTCGTAATGATGGCGGCCGCCCAACTTGCTGTGTGTGCATTATTGTCGGGTTGTATAACCAAAGTTCGAGATAGTGTCCAAAACTTGCCTGAAAGTGTTGCTTTGGTTAGTCATAATGCAAACGATAGAGGATATCCCGATTTAAGCAAAATCCCACCGGTGCCAACCAATATGAAAACTGATGCGGATTGGGCCGATCATCAAAATAAATTAGAGAGCCAAAGGGTTCAGCTAGAGAATGCGCCCAATTCACGTCAACCCACCGCGCAGGAAGCCGATATAAAGTGGTCTGAGCCTTTAAAGGTGGTTTTAGAAAATGACCCACGCTTTGCCCCAGCTCCCAAAGACGAAAATGCAATTGCATGGGCGGCGCGAATGCGCGCCCTGTTAAATTCCAATACAAAACCAGAAACTGAAAAATAATCTAATTTGCGCAAAGCCAATGATGGTCTAATTCGCAATAAACGAATACGAAAATACAATCCAATGAATAATGATTTTTATAAAATAAAGCGTCTTCCGCCCTATGTATTTGAAGAAGTAAATAAAGTTAAAGCTAAATTGCGTGCGTCGGGCGCGGATATTATAGATTTCGGCATGGGCAACCCAGATTTGCCGGTTCCACCACATATAATTGAAAAATTAGTTGAAAATGCCAGAAAGCCGCGCACAAATCGCTATTCAGCATCGAGAGGCATTATAGGTCTTCGGCGTGCAATGGCCGGCTATTATTCGCGCCGTTTTAATGTAGAGCTTGATCCGGAAACCGAAGTGATAGCGACCTTAGGGTCTAAAGAAGGTTTTGCAAATCTAGCCCAAGCAATCTGCGCGCCAGGTGATGTAGTAATTGCGCCCAATCCTTCATATCCAATACATGCTTTTGGCTTTATTATGGCCGGCGGTGTAATTCGCCATGTCGAGGCGCATAGCCCTGAGCAATATTTAGCTGGCATTGAACGCGCCGTGCGCCATAGTGTTCCGCCGCCTATCGCAATGATCTTATGTTATCCAGGAAACCCAACCGCCCAAACAGTTGATTTGGATTTTTATAGAGAAGCTGTGCGAATAGCTAAAAAGCACAATCTAATAATAATTTCCGATATGGCATATTCAGAGATTTATTTTGACGACAATAAGCCGACGCCGTCGATTTTGCAGATAGAAGGCGCAAAAGATTGCACCGTTGAAATTACAACTCTTTCAAAAACTTATTCAATGGCTGGATTTCGGGTTGGTTTCGCGCTCGGTAATTCTCGGGTTTTGGCAGCTCTTGCCCGCGTGAAGTCATACCTTGATTATGGCGCTTATACGCCAATCCAAGTTGCGGCAACAGCTGCGCTTAATGGGCCCCAAGAATGTGTGGCCGAAATGCGCGGCATTTATAAATCGCGCCGTGATACATTGATTGAAAGCTTTGCTAAATCGGGATGGAAAATAGACAAGCCCGAAGCTTCGATGTTTGCTTGGACGCAGATCCCCGAGAAATATAGGGCAATGGGCTCAGTAGAATTTGCAAAGCTACTTTTAGAGGAAGCAAGCATAGCTGTGGCGCCGGGTGCAGGCTTTGGGGAATATGGCGATGAATATGTTCGTATTGCATTGGTCGAAAACGAGCAAAGAATTCGCCAAGCCGCGCGCTCGATAAAGAAGTTATTTTTATAGTTTAAATTAGGTGGAAAATATTATGAAGCCGATAAAAATTGGCATATTAGGTCTCGGAACCGTAGGTGGTGCATTATTAGAATTGTCCAAGGGCGAAAGCCTTTTGGCGCATGCTATAGATATTCGCGGTGTCAGTGCCCGTAACCGCAACCGCGAGCGTCCGATTGATATTAGTGCAATAAATTGGTTTGACGATCCAACTGAATTGGCGCGTTTTGATGAAATTGACATATTAGTCGAATTGATTGGCGGTGCAGATGGCATCGCATATCATGCGGTTAAGACCGCACTTTCAGCCAAAAAGCACGTCGTTACGGCAAATAAAGCAATGCTTTCTGCCCATGGCCCAGAACTTGCAGAATTAGCCGCGCAAAATGGTGTTGAAATACGCTATGAGGCGGCGGTTGCCGGCGGCATTCCGATTGTGAAAGCCCTTAGAGAAGGCGCGGCGGCCAATCGCATAAATGCCATAATGGGCGTTATGAATGGAACTTCAAATTTCATACTTACCGAAATGGCCAAAACTGGCCGTGAATTTTCCGAAGTCCTAAAAGACGCTCAGCGTCTTGGCCTCGCAGAGGCTGACCCAAGTTTGGACATTAATGGCGGCGATGCTGGCCACAAACTTGCGTTATTATGCGCAATTGCTTTTAATGGAGTGCCAAATTTCAACAACATAAACCTGGAGGGCATTGAACAAATTGAACCTGTGGATTTAGAAAGTGCTAAATTCCTCGGATATGCAATAAAATTAATTGCGTCAGCTTCGGTGGTCAATGGCAAAATAAATCAATCTGTTCGCCCAACTTTGGTGCCATTGGCGAACCCTTTGGCTCAATTGGACGGCGCATTAAATGGTGTTCTTATTGATGCTGAACCTGTCGGTGTTTTAACCTTTATCGGTTCGGGCGCTGGTGGCGGCCCAACTGCATCAGCAGTCGCAGCTGATTTAATAGATCTATATTATAATTCGCAACGACCCGTCTTTAGCGGACCTAATCTTGCGCGCACGGGTTTGCAGTTTGCACAAGATTCTTCGATTGACTCAAAATTCTACGTAAGATTCAGCGTTCTTGATAGACCAGGTGTCATTGCAAAAATTTCAGATACTCTTGCGCGGTATCAGGTTTCAATCGAAAGTATTTTGCAAAAGCCGCCAAGCAAGCCGGATAGCGTTGCAATTGTACTTACGACACAAAAATGTGATGAAAAGACTATAATTTCGGCGATTGACGAATTATCGAAATTTGACGATTTTACGCACAAACCGCTTTTGATGCCGCTATTAGAAAAATAATCCAATGCCAAAAATCCTACCATACGAAATTGAAGCCGGTGCTTTGGCAGCCGTCGAAAGTGCCGCCATTGCTGCCTATGAATTCGTCGGGGCAGGGGATGAATTAAGCGCCGATCAAGTAGCAATTGATGCGATGCATAATGTTCTAAATGGTTTGCAAATGCGTGGGCGCATTGCAGTTGGCGAGGGCGATGAGGGCGAAGCGCCAAAACTATATGAAAACGAACTAATTGGTGAGGGTGTAGGGCGCGAATTTGATATTGCTTTAGATGCTCTCGAAGGGACAACTTTGGCGGCAAAGGCGATGCAAAACGCGCTTTCGGTTATAGCAATTGCCCCAAAGGGCGCGCTGTTTCATGCGCCCAATATTTATATGGAGAAAATTGCAATCGGTCCAAACTTCCCAAAGGGGATCATTAATTTAGATGATTCACCTCAAGAAAATGTTAGAAGGGTCGCTGCGCATAAGGGGGTCGAGGTTTCACGTATTGGTGTTTGTGTCCTAGATAGGCCGCGCCATAGTGAATTAATAGCACAATTGCGTGAAATCGGCGCACGAATCTATTTGATTCCAGATGGTGATGTCGCGGGAATTATTTTTACCACCGAACCTACAGCAGATGTTGATCTTTATATGGGTATAGGCGGTGCACCCGAAGGTGTCTTGGCGGCGGCGGCTTTGTCATGTGTAGGCGGACAATTCGAGGGAAGGCTTATTACCAAATCGGAAGATGACAAAAGAAGCGCGCGCCATTTCGGCATAGATGATCTTTCCAAGAAATACTCAATCGAAGATATCGTCAAAGGTGAAGTGGTTTTTGCGGCATGCGGTGTCACAAATGGAACGCTTTTGCGCGGTGTGCGCTATCGTTATAAAGGCATAGAGACGGAAACTTTGCTATTCGACTCGCAGTCACGAACCGCGCGTAAAATTGTAACCCTCAGAAGCAAAACCAGTGGCGAGTAGTAGATCTAGCGAAAATATTTTTGAAATTCCGCTCTCATTTAAAGAGCAAAAATGGTTGTCGCCTGAAATAGATGGTGCCGCTTTACAAGAATTGATGCGAAAAGGTCTAAGCGATTTTGAAGCGCGTATTATTGCACTGCGCGGCATTAAGCCCAATGAGGTCGAAGCACTCCTAGAGCCAAAGCTAAAAACCCAAATGCCAGATCCTTTTGTTTTAATGGGCATGGAACAAGCCGTCGCAGCAATAATCGATGCAGTTAAAGCGAAAAAGCGGATTATAATCTTTGCCGATTACGATGTTGATGGCGGCACATCTGCTGCAATTTTAATGTCGTGGCTTGAATTTGTTGGCGCCAATGCAAGTGTTTTTGTCCCTGATAGAATTATTGATGGATATGGCCCTAGCCCAGAATTAATGCATAGAATTAAGGAATTAGGCGCAGATCTGATGATTAGTGTCGATTGCGGTGCGGCTGCCAATGAGGCACTTCTTACGGCGCATGAAATAGGCCTAGATGTGGTGGTGTTTGACCATCACTTAATGGATGGCGAACCTCCATTGGCGCGGGCCTTGGTAAATCCTAATCAAACTGGCGATACTTCGGGATTGGGTAATCTAACTGCCGCTGGTGTTTGTTTCATGGCTGCCGCTGCTTTAAATCGTGCGTGGCGTGATCTAGGGCATGATGCAAGTGGTTTTGACGTTATAGGTCTTTTGGATCTAGCAGCCTTGGGAACAGTTTGTGATGTCGCCCCTCTAACTGGATTTAATCGGGTTATAGTTGCACAAGGTCAAAAAATTTTGGCGCGCTTGCAGCGGCTTGGTCTTGCTAAATTGGCGCAGGTTGCTGGCTTGAAGCGGGCAGGAAACGTTTATGCAGCAGCATGGGTATTGGGGCCACGTCTAAATGCGGGCGGGCGAATTGGCGATGCGAGCTTAACGGTTCGATTATTAACCACTCAAGATGAAAAAGAGGCTAATGAAATTGCTCTCAAGCTTGAAAATCTCAATGCGCAAAGGCGGGCAATTGAAGCTGGCATTATTGAAGAGGCTGTCAAGCTAGCGGAAAGCCGGATGCACGGCGAAAATGATCCGCAAATAATTATAGTTGGTTCTAAAGGTTGGCACCCTGGCATAATTGGCATTGTCGCGGGCCGTTTAAAAGAGCGCTTCAATCGACCTGCGATTGTTTTGGGTTCAATTGGCGAAAATGACGATGTTCTAAAAGGCTCTGGTCGTTCTATAGCAGGTGTCAATTTAGGTGAATTAATCAAAGCCGCGCTCAATGATGGTATATTATTAGGTGGCGGCGGTCACGCTATGGCTGCGGGGCTTTCAATAGAATATTCCAAAATCGATTTGTTCCGAAGCTATTTAAAGGATAAAATCGGCGAAAAATTAAGTAATGCAATTAGTCAAACTGCAAAAAGAATCGATGCCGTGGTTTGTAATAGTGCCATTAACATGGGGCTTATCGAAGCAAAGGAACGGCTTGAACCATTTGGAACTGGCTGGGAAGAACCATTATTTTGTGTTCTAGGCGCGACAATTACCAATACAAAAATAGTTGGAACCAATCATTTACAAGTGTTTTTTAGCGATGAAACCAATGTAAAATTGCGCGCTATCTGCTTTGGTGCACTAGGAACGCCATTAGGTGTTGGATTGCAATCAAAGCGGCCATGCCATTTGATTTTGCGATTAAAACGCGATGAATGGCGCAGTGGGAAAGAGGTTGAAGCAGAAATAATCGACGCCGCATATGCATAAAATGCACCCGACTGTGAATTGAAAATGAAAAACTGCATCAAACCTACTTGCATGAAACAATCAAGATAGTTATAGAACCCGCCTCGGCCTTAAATGGCCCCTTCGTCTATCGGTTAGGACGCCTGATTTTCA
>CAYTWK010000126.1:0-5592 GCA_964442095.1 uncultured Caulobacteraceae bacterium
GCCGGGTCTACCAAGGGTAGGATTTCAATTAGTCGATGTGCGCGATGTTGCCGAATTGCACATTGCGGCCATGCTGTCTGAAAAGGCCGCGGGTCAAAGATTTATTGCCGCTAATGGCTTTTATTGGTTCAAAGACATTGCGCAAACCCTTCATGATGATTTGGGCTCTGCGGCAAAAAAAGTGCCGAAATTTGTTCTGCCTGATTTTGTTTTGAAATTTGCCGCGAATTTTGACCCTGCCGTCAAAGCGGTTTTGGGAGAGCTTGGCATGGTTCGTAATATTTCGAACCAAAAATCTAAAGACCTTTTGGGTTGGAAGCCGCGTGATGCCAAAATCTCAATTCGCGATACAGCCAATAGCCTTATTCGTGAGGGGCAAGTATAGCGCCGCGAACTGCGTTATTTTTCGCCAAATTTGGCGCGGTAATTTCCTGGTGCCACACCAAATCGGCGTTTAAATGCCGCTCGAAAGGTTTCAGGCGAAACAAATCCGCACTGAAAAGAAATTTGATCAATTGGCAACAAGGTTTCTTCCAATAAGCCCCGGCCATGATTTAGCCTTTCGTTTGTAAGCCATTCTTTGGGTCCAATCCCATTGGAGGCGATAAAACGGCGTAAGAAAGTTCGCTCGCTCATACCGGCGACTTTTGCAAAGTCTTTGATTAATATTTGTTTCTCAAGGTTTTGCCGCGCCCAATCCATAATTTTTCCTATCGAAGTGCCAAATAGTTTTGGAATTGGCGCTTCGACAAATTGTGCTTGCCCACCATCTCTGTGGGGCGGCATGACCATTCTTCTTGCGACAATATTTGCGATCTTGGATCCATAGTCGCGGCGGATTAGGTGAAGGCTCGCGTCAATCCCTGCTGCACTACCAGCCGAGGTAATAATTTGATCCTCTTCAACATAGAGAACATCTTCTCTTGCATTTATTTTTGGAAATCTTTGCTTGAAATCATCCATATATAACCAGTGTGTGGTCGCTGATTTATTGTCCAATATGCCTGAATAGGCCAATAAATAAGCGCCAGAACAAATTGAAAGAATAGTTGCGCCGCGCGTATAGGCGCCCTTAATTTGCTCTAATAATTCTTGGTCAGGCAGACTATCAAACCTACTCCAACCCGGGATAATTATTGTATCCATTTGCGCGAGGCCAGAAACATCATAGCGGCCATTTATAGTTACGCCACCAATCGCTCTGGTTTGCGGTCCGTCAACGCAAAATATTTCAACTTCATACCAATCGACCCCAAGGCTGGGTTTGGGAAAGGCAAATAAATCAATCGCTATCGAATATTCGAATAAATATAGATTATCATATGCAATAATGGCTGTGCGTCGCCCTCTTTGGGGCTGAGTGGCTGAATTTGTCCTTTTTAATGCGCTAATTGTCATTTTCTATAATTATTTCCCTTTTAATTAAAGTGTATTTGGCCTCTTTAAGGTGTCAACAATGCTCGAGATGAAAACAAATTGTGAAAAATGTGCGAAGCCTTTGCCAGAAGATAGCGAAGACGCTTTGATCTGTTCATTTGAATGCACTTTCTGCAATGATTGCGGCAAAAGCGGTGTTTGCCCAAATTGTGGTGGCGAATTGGTGAAACGTCCAACTAGGCGCAAGAAATAATCCCACTAAACTTTGTTTCAATACGTGTTTATGTGATTGGCGTAAAATTACCATATAATGGCGATTTCGCCAATTATTATTATGATGCTTTGTCATTAGAATAGCTATCCAAGGCTGTCGGCACACAAAATTGGGATGAAATTCAAAAATGAGTGAAGCTAATCGAAGGAATGTTATAGCAGCGGCAGCCTTGATTGCCGCCACACAGTTTTTAAACAATGGAGCAAATGCCATGACCGCGACTGACGAACCACCAAAACCTGAGGCACCGCCGAAGCCACCTCTGCCACCTGTTGGAAAAATTGGTGAATTTAATTTCCTTTCCGGCGAATGGAAAATCAAGCATCGCAAACTCAAAGGCGGTAGCAAAACCGAATGGCTGGAAACCGAAGGCGGCGCAACTTGTTGGCATATACTTGGCGGCCTTGTTAGTGTCGAAGAATTGCGAATTCCTGAATGGAAATTCTCCGGCATGGGCCTAAGGATTTTGGATGTTGAAAAGAAAGTTTGGCAAGATTTTTGGATGAATTCGCAAAATGGACTTTTAGGAACCGAGCCTACTTTAGGTGTGTTTATCGATGGCGTTGGAACATGGGATAGCGTCTATGAAGAAAATGGTAAAAAGACGATTTGGCGCGGCGTCTGGGATAGAATTACGCCCAATTCTCATCGCTGGTATCAATCGGTTTCAAGCGATGACGGTAAAACATGGGAATTGAATTGGGAAATGCATTGGACGAAAATCGGTTAGAAAGAAGATCTGCCGCTAATTCAAGTTTTTTCTGTTGACGTAATATACTTGCTCTTGAAATCAAAAGTATAATGTTATAATATAACAAAACTTGAGCAAGGTAGAATATGTCGGCACCAATCCAAAAGCAAAAAGAACTCAATCAAATCGATATTGTCGCGATTTGGATTTCCTTGACTTGCCTTGCGCATTGTCTCTTTATGCCAATAGTTTTCTCTTTATTGCCGTTTTTGGGCGATTTGGATAAAAATGATTGGATTCATAAGATACTAATTGTAATTGCTTTGCCTGTAAGTGTTTTTGCATTTTGGCGCTCAGGTGGTTGGCAGGTGATGTATCTTGTATCTTTCGCTATCTTTGGATTGTCAGCGCTTGGTGCTGCGGCCTTTGTTCCTGCGCTTCACGATTATGAAACTGCCCTGAGTGTTTTTGGCGCATTAATATTGGCCGTGGTCCATTACAAAAATTCCAGGCTTCACCAATGTAAAGCCAATAATTGCGTTCATTAAGCCGTTTCTAATATTTTATTGTCGCCAAGCCTTTTACAAATTTTGAATGTAAAGGAGATCCAGCGCAAATCATGCTATTTTGCGACGGGATTCTTTGGTTAAAATTGAAATCAAACCCTGCTGTATCGCTGGCGATGCCGCCGGCTTCTTCAATAATAATGGTGCCGGCTGCAATATCCCAATCGTTTTTGGGCATAGTTGCAATTGCACCATCATACTCGCCGGCTGCTACTAATGCCATTCTATAGGCAATTGAATTTTTGCGAGTTACATTCATTTGTTGCCATTCGCTTGGCCATTTATTGGATTGGAATTGATATGGATCGCCTAATAATTCGGTGCCGGCAATTTCGCTACGCGCTGATACATTTATCCTATTATGGTCCTTAAAGGCGCCACTGCCCTTAAGAGCAAAAAACAATTCCTCGGTGGCAGGGTTAAAAATCACACCTAAAATTGGTTTGTCTTCTTCAATTAGGGAAATTGAAACTGAAAAATTTGGCAAGCCGCGAATAAAGGCGCGCGTGCCATCTATTGGATCCACAAACCAAGATCGCTTACTTCTGAATCTAGAGCCGTCATCTTGGCTCTCCTCTGAAAGCCAGCCATAGTTCGGATAAAGGCCGCGCAACTTCCTTTGAATTAGACTATCTACGGCAATATCCGCTTCACTTACTGGATTATTCGGCGACTTTTCGCGGATTTCATATTGCCTGCCGAAATAGGACATAGCCAATTGGCCACCTTGTTTTGCCACATCGATCGCGACTTCGAGGTCTTTGCCATTATCGAGAGCATCAATCATTTACGAGCCGCCAATAATCATGCCATCAATCAATAGGCTAGGGCAATCTATAGCGCTCTTATTCTCTAGGTCATTAGCTTGAGTGATGTTTTTGAAAATTTCTTTCATATTTCCCGCGATCGTAATTTCGCTAACCGGGGCACCCAATTCACCATTATTTATTATCCTTCCTGAAACCCCAACTGAATAATCACCAGTATTAGGATTAAAGGATGGCGACATAGCCTCCGACACCAATAGGCCATTATTTGCCAATTTAATTAAATCCAAGAGGCTCTTATTTGATGGCTGTAAAATAAAATTGGATACCCCAATCCCTGGTGGCCCGCCTGCATTCATACTAGCATGGCCATTCGATTTTAGACCTAATTGCTTGGCGGTTGCGGAGTTTAAAAGCCAAGAATTGAGCATGCCATTTTCAATAATGCTTTGACGGCTAACTATCGCGCCTTCGCCATCAAATGGTTTTGACCCCCAACCGCCCTTTATAAATGGATCATCAATAATATTTATGTTGCTAGTGAAAATTTCTTTGCCTAAATCATCGCGCAAAAACGAAACCCCACGCGCAATTGCATTTCCAGAAATCGCGCCTATTAACATGCCTAAAATTGAACGAGCGACGCGCGCCTCTAGGATAACAGGCGCTTTAATAGATGGCATTTTTGTTGCCCCTAGGCGTGAAACAGCTCGATTTGCGGCACTTATGCCAATTGATTTTGCGCCTTTTAGGTCGGCTTTGAATCGCGCTTGGGTGCTATCATAATCGCGCTCCATAAATTCACCGCGCTGCGCCATTGGCGCTATGCTTATGCTCCAATAAGTGCCGCAATAGCCACCTATAAAGCCATTTGATGCCGCATAAATCGCCTCTGTTCGTCCCCATGATGCGCCACAACCAGCGATATTTTTAATGCCGTCTATCTTAAGTGCCGCAGCTTCGGCTTCTAGAGAGACCTGTTCAAGCCATTCTATTTCTGGCTCGGTGGTGTCTTCAAGTGCAAGATCTTGGATGTTTTTTGCGGTAGATTCGCTATCAATAATACCGCAATAAGGGTCCTCGGCGGCAAGTTTAGCCATTTGGACCACGCGCTCGGCTAATTCATCTAATGCGCTTTTGTTTAATGCCGAACTTGACGCACCTGCTTGGCGCTTTCCAAAAAGCACCCTAAGGCCCGCAGATCGACTTTCCTCACGCTCCACATTTTCAAGTGCACCCATTCGCACCGATGTGCTAAGGCTTTGCGATTTATCACATGCGCAATCGGCGGCATCAGCGCCTAATTCCTTTGCACGTTTGATTAAATATTCGCTGGCGTCGATTAAATCTTGATCTTGAGTGGATTTTTTTGGATTGGTCTGCATCATAGACTTTGTTTAAGTGAAACCTTGTTCAATTAAAACCCACAATTGCAAATTTATTCAGCCCCCTAGCTGAAAGTCCCCAAGAGGCAGAAAATCGCAATCCATAATAGTGCAATCAAAGTTGCCATCATCCCCAAACGCCTTATAGGGTTACTGGTATTTGGCTTTGAAAATCCAATAGCGTGCATGACGCGGCCAATTGTAAAGACAAGACCACCGAAATGAACTGCCCAAGCCGGCTGTCCGGTCGATGCCATAACAACAAGGCCAATCATTGCCAAAGCCATATATTCGGTAGCATTACCATGGGCACGAATAGCCCGCAAAAGATCAGGATTTCCGGCGTCGCCAATCGGGATCTTATTGGCAATCCTAATTTTAATAACTCCATAGGCAAGGTATATTATCAAAAGTATATTTAGTCCAACATATGGGCTTACAGCGCTCAAAACATTCATTTTTGCCTCCTAATTTAGGGTGATTGAATACACCGTTTATTATTCTCATTTGTGACAATAAACATAGAATTTGA
>CAYTWK010000126.1:5602-6264 GCA_964442095.1 uncultured Caulobacteraceae bacterium
CTAAATTCATAACTAAAAATCCTCCTTTTTTTGTTATCCTATGCACTAATTACAATGGGAGGGGAAACCATGTTTTTGAGTATAGTATTTTTTGTCGGCATAATTGCCGTCGTATTCGCAGGGGCCGCAATCACTGGCTCAATTATGAAGGTTCTTGCAACCCAATTCGACGAACTAATGCCCGAGCGCATGGTCGATTTGGCGGGCTTTATTGAGTTGCCAAAGCTTTAGGACGAGCAAAAAGCACCAATTTTCATTAAAATTAAACCGCAATTGGCGCTTTGATGGTGCCATGCGAAACATAATTTTCGACGCGAATATCCTCGAGCTCGAAAGCATCAATTTCTTTTATCGCTGGATTTAGCCACAAACTTGGCAAATCCATAGGCTCGCGCGATAATTGCAAATCCACCTGATCCAAATGGTTCAAATATATATGCGCATCCCCGAGGGTATGAACGAATTCCCCCACTTCATAGCCGCAAATTTGCGCAATCATATGGGTTAAAAGCGCATAACTTGCGATATTAAACGGAACCCCAAGAAACACATCCGCCGAGCGTTGGTAAAGCTGGCATGATAATTTTTTATCACTTGAAACATAAAATTGAAAAAGCAAATGGCATGGCGGCAGGGCCATATCATCAACATCGGCCGGGTTC
>CAYTWK010000127.1:0-6141 GCA_964442095.1 uncultured Caulobacteraceae bacterium
TGATTGCCATCAATAGTTTCATCTTGGCCAGTTTCGAAATTCTTATAGGTCCCATTTGTAAAACTATCGGTAATTTTAAAGCTCTCTTTGCTTTTTGAGAAATTGAAAAGAGCCAATATTTTATTATTGTCCTTTTTACGCAAGAAGCTGAAAATCTTTTGCGGCTTGTCATTTTCGACCTTCACCATGCGCGCGCCCCATTTTCCATTGTGTAGCGCTGGATTTTCCGACTTTAGTTTTATCAATTGAGAGAAATATTCGTCATAATCGCAGTCTTGCCATTTGATAGGGTCTTTTTCAAAAAACTCTAGGCGTTTGTTATGGCATGCCTCTTGGCCATTATAAATCATTGGAATACCTTCGGCGGTAAATTGCAAAGCCATAATTGCCTTTTGCGCATCACCAAAGTTCTCATTTACCGTGCCTTCCCATGAATTTGAATCGTGGTTTTCAACATAATTCATGCGCATCGCCGCTAGTGGCCAAGAGCTTTCATTTTCTGAATAATACCCATGAAATGCGGTTGCATCGGCTTTACCTTGGGCGACATTTTTTGCCGTCCTATGCCAATCCCATGCATAGGTTGCATCAAAGGCGTTTCTATGAAGGTCGCGCTGCTGCCACTCCCCAAGCATGAAAACCGGCTTTATTTTGTCTAATTCTTTGCGCGCATCCTCCCAAAAATCGGTGGGGACAGCACCGGCGACATCCGCGCGATAACCATCAATACCAATGTCTTTGACCCAATAAACCATCATATCTGTCATGTATTTGCGAAGTTCGGCATTATCATAATTAAGGTCGATAATATCTGACCAATCAAACCAAGGCGTCGGGTGATAATTACCCTCTATGTCTTTATCATACCAATCGGGGTGTTTGCTTGATAATTCATTGTCCCAAGCCGTGTGATTGGCCACCAAATCGAGAATTACATACATCCCCAATTTATGGGCTTCATCGACAAATTTCTTAAAGTCTTCTTTGGTGCCAAATTCAGGATTCACACCATAATAGTCTTTAACAGAATATGGCGAACCAAGGCCACCTTTGCGATTTTTCTCGCCGATGGGGTGAATTGGCATAAACCAAACAATATCAACACCCATTTCCTTTAGGCGCGGTAATTGCTTTTGTGCCGCCGCAAAAGTGCCTTCTTGGGTGAATTGGCGTGTATTGAGTTGATAAATTACCGCATCCTTCATCCATTCGGCGTTTTTCACTTGGACAAATGGTTCGGGTTCATATGATTGCTTGCAGCCGACTAATGACAATGCAGCAATGCTCATGAATGCTAAATATGTGAGAGTTTTTTTCATTATTGCGCCTCATTCTCTTTAATTAAAGTCGTGGCAAGAGCTGCCAAAGCCATTACAATCGCCGCGAAAACCATTGTCCAAATCGGTTCAGTTGGAAAAAACGCCTTCATTATAGAGCCCATCAGGGTCGCCACTATTAATTGCGGCAGAACGATGAATGCGTTGAAAATGCCCATAAAAACGCCCAATTTATTTTGTGGCAAGCTCGAAGCTAAGATTGCATATGGCATTGCCAGAATAGATGCCCAGGCAATACCGATGAAAATTTCGGAGATTAGCAATAATTTGGCATCTTTAAAGAAAACAAAACTAAGAAAGCCCAAAGCTCCGCATATTAGGCAGATCATATGGGTTTTGGCTTTACCGAGTTTATTTGCAAGCACAGGCAATAGGAATAGGGCTGCGAGCGCAGCGACTCCATTGTAAACCCCAAATAAAATGCCTACCCAATTACCGGCTTCATTGAAAGCTGCGGATTTTGCGTCACTTGTTCCGTAGAAATATTGCGCCACAACCGATGTGGTATAAATCCACATTATGAATAGCGCAGACCATGAGAAAAACTGAACAACCGCGAGCTTTTGCATAATCTTGGGCATGCCAGAAAAATCGCCGACAATTTGCGCCAAAAAATTATTACCCTTGCCATTTCGCGCCAAGAAGCCAGCTATTATTCCGACTAACCCATACCCCAAAAACAGGCCGCCCAATAGATAAATCTCCTTTTCCAAAGAATATCTTTCGGTTGCTATAATTACGGCTATACCAGCGAGTATGAATATAGAGAAAATCCCTAATGGGCGGGTCGCAAGATCGTTTTGCAAAACTTCGGTTTTATGTGCTTCGGCTGCATCAAATTCGGCCATTTCCGCGGGGGAAAATTCCTTGGTGCTTAATACGGTCCATAACACGGAGCCAAGCATAGCAATCCCACCGAACCAAAAGCTATATTTGACACTATCAGGTATGCCGTTTGCGCCGGCTTCGTTGGAAACACCAAATTGGCTTAGAAGCCATGGGAAGGTTGAACCAATAACAGCCCCAATTCCGATAAGACCAGTTTGAACAGAATACCCCTTTGTGTGCTGCTCTTTATTTAGCATATCACCAACAAAGGCGCGAAATGGCTCCATGGAAACATTTATCGAAGCATCGAGAACCCAAAGCATCATTGCCGCAAACCACAAAACGGGCGCGAGCGGCATGATGAAAAGCGATAGCGCCGCCAAAATCGCACCTGCGAGGAAATATGGCCGCCTGCGGCCCAATGGGCCCCATGTCTTATCCGAAAAATGGCCAATCAAAGGCTGCACTAAAAGACCAGTAAGTGGGGCCGCGAGCCAAAGGACCGGCAAATTATCAAGGCTTTCACCCAAAGACTGAAAGATTCGGGACATATTGGAGTTTTGGAGGCCAAAACCAATTTGTATTCCCAAAAAGCCAAAGGAAATATTTATTAGCCCAGATAGGCTTTGCATAGGTTTAGTCGTGATCGGTTTATTCATAGATGCGCTTCTTCCCATTCTATTCTCGCAAATATTGCAAGTTTTTTATCAACTATGACACACAAACTTAGTTTTGCAAGTCTTTTGCAAATTTTTGCATAAAATCTACAATAAATTTATGTCAAAATTCCAACTAAGGTTTTCGGCTATAATTGCAGTTTTAACGCTAAAAATGTCACAATATGAAGAAATTTCATTATATGTCTTGCCAAGAATATTACTATTCTGTTACAATGTGTTTGCAATTTTTTGCATTTTGAATCAAGTCTGGGTCTTAAGGACTGATTTAGTGAAAATTTTTTGCAAAAATAATTGATGAAAAAAAATCATCTATTTGATTTCTACAGGGGAAGAAAATGGGAATTAAACTTAATAAGGCGCGTGCAAACGCGCAAAACCGCCTCGCTTATGGCACCAGCCTTTTGGCTCTAAGTGCTTCTTTATTTATCGGTGTTTCTTTTGCAAATGCTCAAACCGCGCCCGCTGCGGAGCCGCAACCTGAAACTGTTGTTGTAACCGGTATCCGTCGTTCAATCCAAGATTCATTGTCTGCGAAAAAGCGCTCTTCGCAAATCGTTGAAGCTGTATCAGCTGAAGACATTGGCAAACTTCCAGATGTTTCAATCGCCGAATCAATTTCGCGCTTGCCTGGTATTGCTGCACAAAGAACAAATGGCCGCGCCCAATCTTTAAGCGTTCGCGGTCTTGGCCCAGATTATACTGTAACCACTCTTAATGGCCGCGAGCAGGTTTCAACCAATGACAACCGGTCAGTAGAGTTCGACCAATACCCATCAGAGCTAATTTCTGCAGTCCTGGTCTATAAGACGCCAAATGCGTCTATGGTAAACCAAGGTGTTGCTGGTACTGCTGATTTGCAAACCGTTCGCCCTCTTAATTTCAAAAAGCGCGTAATTGCCGTGAATGGCCGCTATGAATTGAACAGCGAGAAAGCAGCACTTGGTGGTTATGAAAATAACGGCAAACGTCTTTCTGGCACATACATCAATCAATTTATGGACGGAACTGTTGGCGTTGCACTTGGTATTGCCCATACTGATTCACCTTACCAAGCGACAAAAGACGAGCCATGGGGCGACGGAGATTTGGCTGATATTGGCGGAGTATTTTTGCCGGGTGGTCAAAAGAACCAAGTTCAGTCATCAACATTAAAACGTGATGGCATTATGGGTGTCCTCGAGTTTAAGCCAAATGATAGAGTTCATGTAACGATTGACGGCTATCACTCCGACTTTAAAGAAATTCAACAAATTGCGCGCCTTGAGTATCCATTGCAATGGGGCGGTGCTACTTTGGCACCAGGTGCAACAATCGCGCCAGGTGGAAAATACTACCAAACCGGCACGTTCACTGGCGTCAAAGTTATTGTTGAAAACTATGCAAATCGCCGCAATTCATCAATCGATCAAATTGGATTTAACTTAAAATATAATTTGAATGACGATTGGTCTATTGGTTTAGATGCAAACTCACAAAAACTTAGCCGCGAAGATTTGATCCTTGAATCAACTGCGGGCACTGGTCCAAATGGCGTTGGTGCAGAGGATACCGTTAGCTTTACTCGCGGTGCAAACAATTCTTATACCCTAAGAGGGACTTTGGATTATACAAGCTTTAGCAATATATTTTTGACAGACCCTAAAGGTTGGGGTGGTTCACCGGGCCGCGCTGGTTATGTGAAAAATCCAACTGTTGATGACGAATTGTCCGCAATTCGTGTTTCAGCAACACGCAAAATGAATACTAAGGTAATCGATTCGGTTACATTTGGTTTCAACCAAACTGAACATACTAAAAAGAAAAATAATCGTGAAGGTGCAATCACGCTTCCTGGCTTGGTTGCTCAAGCTGTAGTGCCACAGGCGTTCCGCCGCGGCGTTACTGATGCCTCTTTCCTTGGCAATAATAAAGGCATGATCGCTTATGACGCGCTCGGCCTTTATGACAGCAATTATTTTGGATTCTCACAATTTACGGGTGATAATGACAAAAAGAATTGGTCAGTTTCAGAAACAATCCAAACTGCATATTTAATGGCAAACATAGACACTAGTTTTGGCGGCATGCCGGTTACTGGTAATATTGGCGTTCAATATGTATCAACCGATCAATCAGCAACTTCGGCATATGTGTCCGGTCTTGGAGGAACGAGAAACATCACTGAAAGCGCTGATTATACTGACGTATTGCCAAGTCTTAGCTTGAACTTCAACGTTGCTGAAGATTTGATTTTGCGCTTTGGTGCGGGCACAACAACTGTTCGTCCACGTATGGATGATTTGTCTGCAGGGACTAGCTATGGTGTAACTGTTAATAGCGGCGTTCCAACAATCTTCCAAGGCGCTCCACGTTATTGGTCTGGTGGTGGCGGTAATGCCCAGTTGAAACCATGGAAAGCAAATTCTTATGACGTTTCTGTAGAGAAGTACTTTGGCCGCAAAGGTTATATTTCAGCCGCAGTATTCTATAAAGATTTGACTTCTTTCATTTTCAATTCAACCATCCTAAAAGATTATACCGGTGCTCCACTACCAGCAAATTGTTATGACGCTGGCGGCGCTCAGATTCTGGTGGGTGGAACTTGGATTTGCTCGCTTGCGAATGCAAATCGCCTTGGTACAGCGGGTGGTCCAACCAACGGCAAAGGCGGCCACATCAATGGCGCGGAATTGACTTTGTCGCTACCTTTAGAAATGGTTCACCCAATGCTTGACGGCTTCGGTGTTGTAGCATCAACATCATTCAATAATTCGAGCATTAATCCAAATGGAACAGGTGCGGTTGATATTCCGGGTCTTTCTAAGAAAATCATCAATACGACTATCTATTACGAAAAGCACGGCTTCTCTGCTCGCCTAAGTAATCGTCATCGTGGTGATTTTGTTGGTGAAGTTCCTGATTACACAAATACGCTGCAAACTCGCAATGTTCGCGGTGAATCAATCCTAGATGCTCAGCTCAGCTATACTTTCCAGTCTGGTCCTGCTGAAGGTTTGAACCTATTATTCTCGGCATCTAACATTACAAATGAGCCGTTCTTTATGTATAAAGGCGCAAATGTTGTTAGAGAAGAGAAATATGGCGCAACCTATATGTTTGGCGCTAGCTATAAATGGTAATCATCTGCTTTAAGCGTTAATTACAACACTAAGAGCACCTGCCTTTCCCCAATTTGGCAGGTGCTTTTTTTATGTTATGCTTTTATAAAAGGCGGCTATTGCATGGAAGATAATAATATCAGATCAATGGTAATCGTTGGGGGCGGCACTGCCGGCTGATCGGCGACCGGGGCCCGC
>CAYTWK010000128.1:0-6078 GCA_964442095.1 uncultured Caulobacteraceae bacterium
CATCAGAGCGCGCTATATTGGTAGCCGCGGCGGCAGAAGAGGCCACCTCCAATGTTTCTGTGGTCGCTGAATCTTCGGAGCAAATGTCGGCATCAGTTCGCGAAATAGCACAGCAAGTGGCTTCTTCAACTCGGATTGCCGGCGATGCTGTGCAAATGGCCAATAATTCTGCGCAAACCGTGAATGCGCTATCGGTTGCCGCCGACAAAATTGGCGAAGTGGTGTCAATGATTTCTGATATTGCTGGTCAAACCAATCTATTGGCTCTGAACGCAACAATTGAAAGTGCGCGCGCCGGCGAAGCGGGTAAAGGCTTTGCTGTAGTTGCAAGTGAGGTGAAATCTCTTGCAGGCCAAACTGCCAAAGCAACCGAAGAAATTTCAATTCAAATTGCGCAGATGCAAGCAGCAACAAAACTGGCAGTTGAAGCGATTTCGTCAATTCAAGCAACCATAGTTGAGATTAATTCAGTTTCTATGGCCATTAATGCCGCGGTCGAAGAGCAATCGTCAGCAACTTCGGAGATTACGCGAAATACGCATGAAGCGTCTATTGGAACTAAATACGTGTCGCGAAATATAACGCAAGTTCAAGATGGTGCAAATCAAACCGGTTCGGCGGCCGCAGAAGTTGTCGGCGCGTCCGAAGAATTGAGCCGCCAAGCCATAATTCTCAAAAATGAAGTTGGCGAATTTTTGAATAATATAAAGGCCGCATAATTAGCCATTGCTACATTAACAGCATTGCACTAACAGCGCTTGCAACGCACCCTGCGGAAAGCTGGATAGAGTAGCGCCCTTTGAAGCAAAACTCCACCCTCGGCCTTCGGCCTCACTCAGAGTTTTGGTTTAGAGCGGCATGAAAAATCAAAAAGCGTCGTTTTTGCTTTTTCATGGCTTTTTTGTTTAGTATTTTCTTTCACACTAAACTTGCTTGCAACGCATAAAACATTGCCGTATTAGCGCTTGCAACGCACCCCGCGGAAAGCTGGATAGAGTAGCGCCCTCCGAAGGCGTTGGTCGGACGTTCGACTAATTGCGAAGCAATTTGGTCGCGCAGCACATGAATGAAAGTCATGGGCGAGCGCGCGGAAGCGGAAAAATAATTGGCTTACCAATTATTTTTAACAATCGTCTCAACTCCAAGCGCCAAGCACTTGTCATAGCTAGAACATTGCCGTATTAGCGCTTGCAACGCACCCGTAGCTCAGCTGGATAGAGTAGCGCCCTCCGAAGGCGTTGGTCGGACGTTCGAATCGTCTCGGGTGCGCCATAAACTAAAGCCCCGCCACTTTGGCGGGGTTTAGTTTATTGTTCAGTTGAGCGAAAGACGTCCCCACGTTCGACAAAACCTGTAGGTTTTGGTCGCGTAACGAAGTGTAGCGCCCCGAAGGGGTGGAAATTTTTCACAAGGAAAAATTTGCAACAATCGTCTCGGGTGCGCCATTTCATCTAATCACCAGCTTAGCATTCGCCGCACTTCCCACTAGATATGTTCTAACATTTCGAATAGAAATTCATATGGGAGAATTGATTTGAAAAATACGGTTTTGTTTTTTGGTTTCGCTTTGGCATTATTTGGCGCACCTCTTAAGGCGCAGAATATAAATACAAATTTGCCGCTTACTATTGATAGGGTTTTTTCTAATCCAGATCTAGATGGGCCAAAGGCCATATCGCCAAAGCTTGCACCCGACGGGACAATGATTGCTTATCTAAAGCCAAAATCCACGAATATGAATGTTCAGGATTTGTGGGCGGTTCTTACCAATAATGGTGAGCCGTTTTTGCTTCTAGATGCCGATAAAATTTCAAACGCTGGCAAGGAATTGTCAGAGGAGGAAAAGTCTCGCCGTGAGCGTATGCGGGTGTCATCAAGGGGCGTCGTAGCCTTTGATTGGGCCGAGAACTCAAAGGCGATTTTGGTTCCGCTTGACGGCGATATTTTCCTTATTGATGCCAAAACCTATGCATTTTCACGGCTTACAGAGACCCCAGAAGACGAAATTGACGCCAAACTAAGCCCCGATGGTAAATTCCTCAGTTATGTGCGTACCGGACAATTATTTGTAAAAGATATAGCGGCACAAGTGGAAACGGCGCAATCACCAAAGCCTGATGGCGCGATTTTTTACGCCACCGCGGATTTTATAGCCCAAGAGGAGCAAGGTCGCTATACTGGCTATTGGTGGAGCCCAAATAGCGATAAGATTGCCTATACCAAGACCGATGAAACGAATGTTGAGATTATTGCCAGATTCGAAATTTCGGCCAGCGGCACCAAGACAATAAATCAAAGATATCCACGCGCCGGTCAGGCGAATGCTATCAATGAATTATATGTAAAAACCATTGCTAATAATGAAATTGTCAAAATTGATTTGGGCGCAAACCAAGACATTTATTTAGGGCGGGTTGATTGGTCTTTGGACGGCAATTCGCTTTATGTGCAGCGCCTTAGCCGCGATCAAAAGCTATTGGAATTGCTGCAATTTGATCTGCGCACTGCCACAAATAAAATTGTTTTGGCAGAAACTTCGGACACCTGGGTGGAGTTGCATGATGATTTTAAACTACTGAAATCAGGTGGTTTTCTGTGGTCATCGGAGCGTGATGGCAATAATCATATTTATCTCTATGATAAAAACGCCCAATTGGTTCGCCAAATTACAAAGGGCGATTGGCGGCTAGAAAATATTGCCGCAATAGATGAGGCCAAATCATTGGTTTATTTTGTCGCCAATGTTGAAAGCCCATTGGAGCGCAATCTTTATTCCGTAAGTTATAAAAAGCCAAAGGAGATAAAAACTATAACCGAAAGAGGTGGCTGGTGGTCGATTAAAATGGCCAATAGTGCAAATGCCTTTATTGGTAATTTCTCAAGTCCCAATTTGCCTCCAAATGCGGCGCTATTTGATGCAAATGGCAAAAGATTGCGCTTTATAGAGGAAAATCCGCTTAATCAAAATCATCCCTTTTATCCATATAAGGATAGATATTCGGGACCCGAGTTTGGCTCTATTAAATCGAGTGATGGGCAAGATTTATATTATTCCATGCTAAAGCCGGTCGGATTTGATCCGAATAAAAAATATCCAGTTATTGTAAGCATTTATGGTGGCCCTGCTACGCAAGTGGTCAGAAAATCATGGGTTCCTGCTAGTGCGCGCTTGTTGCAAGAACAGGGCTATATTGTCTTTTCACTTGATAATAGAGGCACGCCAAATCGTAGCGTTAAATTCAGCCGCGCAATTTATAAAAAGTTTGGTGGCCCAGATATTGATGATCAGATTTTAGGTGCAAAATACCTGCAAAGTTTGGGATATGTTAATCCAAAGAAAATTGGCATAATGGGCTGGAGCCAAGGCGGATTTGTTTCTTTAATGGCTCTTACCGCCAAAGATACCCCATTTACTGCGGGGATTTCAGGCGCACCACCTACCCAATGGGATTTGTATGATACCGCCTATACCGAAAGGTATATGTCAATGCCGCAAGATAATATAGATGGCTATTTGGGGTCCGACGTTTTAACTCGCCTTGATAATCTAAAGCCCAATTCTTTGCTTTTAATGCATGGAATGGCCGATGATAATGTAATTTTGGCGAATACCACTAGGGTTATGGAAGGCTTGCAGGCAAAGTCTATTCCTTTTGAATTAATGCTATTCCCCGGCGAAAAGCATGGCTTGAAAGGTCTTGCAAAGAATAAGTTTAGATGGAAGCTCTATTTGGACTTTTTGGATAGGAAGTTAAAACAATAAAATATTAACCCTAACAACAACCAAAGATATATATTTTAAACTAAGATTAATCTATAGGTGTTAAAAACCCTTGTTACACTCGATGGAGCAGGGACGCAATGATTGCACCGAAACCGGAAAATGAAGATGCTCGTTTAAAGGCTTTATATGATTTGGGCCTTTTGGATACGGGCGCTGATGCTGCATTTGATGCCCTTGTGCGTCTTGCTGCAAAGCACTTTGATGCGCCGATCGCTTTGGTTTCTTTGGTTGATGAAAATAGGCAATGGTTCAAGGCTCGATATGGCCTTGCGGCATGCGAAACTTGTAGAGATGACGCATTTTGCGCTCACGCAATTCTTGGTGAAGATGTGTTTATCGTTGAAAATGCCCTCGAAGATGAGCGGTTTTGTGATAATCCATTGGTGCTTGGCGGCCCTAATATTCGCTTTTACGCTGGTGCGCCACTGATATTGGATTTTGGTATAAGAATTGGCACGTTTTGCATTATAGATACCAAACCTCGCTCTTTGAATAGCGATGAAATTGCAATTCTAAAGGATTTCGCTCTTCAAGCGCTTGCTTTAATTAAGATGCACGACTTTTCGCGTAAAATTCGCGAAAAGGCCGAAAAGCTAGTTTCGATAAACAAAGAACTTTTGCTCGACAAATTGATTATCGAAAATATGAGCGAAGGCATGTCCTATCAAGATAAAGAGGGCAATATAATTTCGGTTAACCCGAGCGCGTGCCGAATTATGGGCATATCAAAAGAACAATATCTGAGCCAAGACTTGCGCGATAAAAATTGGAAAGTTACCGATGAAGACGGTAATTGTCTGGAAAGTGATAGTTTCCCCGCCATGATTAGTCTTGCGACAGGGGTGGCAATAAATAATATCACAATTGGAGTTGAAAAACCTGAAGGTGAAAAAGCTTGGATAAGAGTTAGTGCGCAACCAGTAAGAGACGAAAATTCGGGCGAGATTATGGGCGTTGTCACGACTTTTTCTGATATCTCAGAGTCTAAGTCTTTAGAAGCCGAGCTGCGGATAAAAACCCGCGAAGCCGAAGTCGCCAATAAAACAAAATCAAAATTCCTCGCCAATATGAGCCATGAAATCAGAACCCCGCTTAATGGTGTCATTGGCATGGCGAGTGTTTTGGAAAAAACCAATCTAGATGACAAACAGCGCGAGATGATTGATTTGATGTTAACATCTGGGCGCTCTCTTGAGAGACTTCTAAGTGATATTTTAGACCTCAGTAAAGTTGATGCTGGGCAAATTGAGCTAGAAAATCGGCCCTTTAGCATTAATAATGCTATATCCGATGTCGTAAATGTGCTTCGTTATCGTGCTGATGAAAAAGGCCTAGATGTGGTGGTCAATATTGATAGCGATAAGAATGACGAAATTATGGGCGATGTCCTGCGCTTTAAACAGATAATTTCAAATCTTACTTCTAATGCTATAAAGTTTACGGATAGCGGTAGCGTAACGCTCGATATTATTCATATTGAACCTGACATATTAGAAATTCGAGTTACTGACACTGGTATTGGGATGGATGATGAAACCATAGTGAATGTCTTTAATCGCTTCACGCAGGCAGATGCTAGTATTTCGCGCCGTTTTGGTGGCTCGGGCCTTGGATTATCAATCTCTAAAGGTTTAATCGAGATAATGGGAGGGAAGCTAAGTGCCAAGTCCGCCCCGAATACGGGAACTTGTTTCAAAATTGTATTGCCAATAATACCAGCGCACCCTAATAGCTTGATAGAGAATATTGAACCGCAAAGAGAAGCTAGTGCGCCAATGCCAACAGGATTGAATTTATTATTAGTCGAGGATCACCTAGTGAACCAAAAGGTTTTCCAGATGATGGTTGAACCATTGGGCTTTTCAGTTGTAATTGCAAATAATGGCGTTGAAGGAATAGAAGCATTTAAGGCGCAGCAGTTTGACATTGTATTTATGGATATTCAAATGCCGGTTATGGACGGTCTAGAGGCGACACGCTTAATCCGCGAGATTGAGCACCGCACCCATAGAGACCGCGCACCTATTATCGCCCTTAGTGCTAATGCGGGCAAAAGCCATATTGAAGTCGCGCTTAATAGCGGCGCCGATGATTATCTTACAAAACCGATGGATTTTGGCCGACTTTGTGAAATTTTGTCGCAATATCTTGGCGGTGTGAACCCTGAAAATAGCTTAAATGCTGGCGAATTGGCGTGCGCGGGCTAAATTTGGGGCCTATTTATGCCCTAAATTATAGGTCTCTATCGCCACTAAATGCTTTTCGATTTCGCTCCTTGGCAAAAATGAACCTTT
>CAYTWK010000129.1:0-6063 GCA_964442095.1 uncultured Caulobacteraceae bacterium
CTGGTTGCGACATCGACGCCCAAAAGCATTGTACGTTTGGTATAATAATTAAAATCAGTTGAAGAATCACCAAATGCGCGCCATGCCGTGTCAGCCATACGATAACCAATTGCCAAACCGCGCGCCGCATTTTGCGGTAGTGCCAATTGCACTATTGCGCGCCTTAGAGCTTCTTTATTCTGTGCGAAATACTCAAGCCTGACCCGAACCGCCAAAGCGGCCTTTTCGCGTATTTTTAGACCTTTGCGAATTGCTAATTCATTCTCCATAATTTCATCGGCTTTTGAAAACCAATAATCTATCAGGCTTATGGCCCCATCGGGTGCAATAATTTCTAATTGACCTTCATTTAGGCCAATTTGTTTTGCTGCGCTTTTTAAGGCTGCATCATTTAATCCTATAAAAGGTGCATTCGCCAAAAAGGCCGCGAGCAAGTCTGGCATTTTGTGCATTGGGTGCGATTTAGAAGGTGCGTTCATAGTTTAATATTAGGCCTTTTGGGTAAAAAAGCCAATATAAAAAGCGCGGCGAATTTACGCGGCACAAGAATAAAACTATTTTCAAACCCATTTTTTGCGGTATTTATATCGCATCCGCCAGTTTTTGGCGCTATTTTATTGCTAAAAGCCTGTCAAACTAGCGATATTAATGAGTCTATGACCTAGACTTTTATAAATTCATTGGTTATAGCCGCGCTTCAATCTTTCAGATGCAAATTAATTATCAGGAGAAGTAAACTGGTTCAGATTATCGTGCGCGAAAATAACGTCGATCAGGCGCTTAAAGCACTTAAAAAGAAAATGCAGCGCGAAGGGACTTTTCGCGAAATGAAACGCCGCAATCACTTTGAAAAACCTTCAGAGAAGCGCGCCCGCGAAGATGCCGAAGCTGTTCGCCGCACTCGCAAATTACAGCGCAAACGTGCGCAGCGTGAAGGCCTAATCGCTATCCGCTAAATAATAGCGCCAATTTAGATTAATGCCGCCATGGGTTGCCATTGGCGGCTTTGGTTGTTTTTGGTGATAAATTTAAGAATTTAGGCAATTGCAATTGTATTTTGGACGATTGTTCTTTTCTTTGCATAGGCTCTATTGCCGGCGATTTGATTGTTCTCTTCACCGATAATCCCGGCCTCGGCTAAAATATGCGCCGCAAAAAACGGATTGAAACCATTTGTGCTAAAACTTGCTGTTTTATGATGGCTTTGATTATATGAGTGACGCTTTTCATAATTCGCATTTGATTGCTGGGTTTCAAGATAGAGCTTTGGAATAGCGCGCACGGGCTCGATTATGTTCCGATTTGAAACATTATTATATGCATTTGTGGTAAGTGCGCCTATCATAGGCCAAAAGGCGCACAATCCATGCCAAAATTGGCAGCCGCTGCATTAAAATATAAAATTAACCATAAGTCTTCACCTGATAGTCAAAACGTGTCATGTATAGTGAAAGGCGATCGGGAAACTAAAAAGGGAATAAAACCATTTCGGACGGGCAAAATATACGCGAATTTGTGCCAAGACTTGCGGCCCGCAGGAGCGATGATGCACGCCCATTCAAAGACGCGCTTGAGCTTTTAGAGGCCATGGTTTGCTATTTGGGTGATGATGGTGCTCTTACATGGCAAAATGATGAAATTCTCATAGGATTTGGCAATGCGCCGCTTCCAAATACCCTCCAAGAACTTGAAACTAGGCTTGGATTGGGTCGGGTTACACCCGGAAATGGCGCATTAGAGCGCAATCTTTTAATTGCGAAGAACGATGATTTTGAGCTTAGGTGCAATCTTGAAACTCGCCTTGTAACGGTTCAGAAATTGCGAAAATTTGGCGCGATTGATTATTCAAACGATCCGCAGACTATTGCATTAGCCAAGGCTTTAGACGAAAATCGGGTTTGCCTTTATCGCCAGCCAATTGTCGCCGCCAATGATTTTAATATCGTGCGCTATGAATGCCTCGCCCGCATGATACGCGAAGATGGTTCAATCGCCGCACCATACGAATTTATTCCTGCCGCAGAGCGTTCGGGCCTTATTTCATATCTTGATATTGCATCGCTCAATTTGGCTTTAGAGGCCCTTAAACGTGAAGATGGCCTAAGGCTCGCGGTCAATGTATCGCCGGCGACAATTGCGGATAATAATGCGCGCCAAGAATTTGAATCGATTTTAAGAGCTAGTTCTCTTGAAGCGAATAATTTGACGATTGAAATAACCGAAACCATGGCGATACAGGATTTGGACATTGCGTCAAATTTCGTAACAAATTTGCGGGTGGCCAATGCGCGCGTTGCACTAGATGATTTTGGCGCGGGTTTCACTTCGTTTCGGGCGCTAAAATCCTTGGCGCTTAATGAACTAAAGATTGATGGTCATTTTGTCGAAAAAATCCATGAGCGTGGGGATAGCCGCGCATTCGTAGAGGCAATTGACGTTTTATCGCGCGAACTTGGCCTTGAAACTATTGCTGAGCGTGTCGAAACCGAAGCCGAAGCAAAAATGCTCTGCAAAATCGGCGTTAATGGCCTACAGGGCTATTTATACGGAAAACCCGTCGCGGTTTGATTTATTCCACCGTCACCGATTTTGCCAAATTCCTTGGCTGATCCACATCTGTCCCTTTTGCCACCGCAACGTGATATGCCAATAAATGGATAAGCGGTGAATATACAAATGGCGCTTGGAATGGCGTGCATTCTGGTGCGCGGACAGAGTGCTTTATAGCATCGGCGGCTTCGGCGATGCCTTTGGCATCAGAAAGTAGAGTAATTGGTCCACCGCGCGCGGCAATTTCTTGCACGTTCGAAATAGTTTTCTCGATCAATTCATCATGCGGCGCTACCGCAATTACTGGTGTAAATTCGTCAATCAAAGCAATTGGGCCATGTTTCAATTCACCCGCGGCATAACCTTCGGCGTGAATATAGCTAATTTCCTTTAGTTTAAGCGCTGCCTCCAATGCGATTGGATATGATGTGCCGCGTCCAATATAAAGCACGCTTTTGGCATGGCTTATTTCATGGGCAGTTTTCTCAATTAGATTTTCAATTTCCAGAGCTTCGCGAATAAGGCGCGGCGTCTCCATTAATTCATGAGCGAGCTTTTGCTCCTGAGCTTTATCAATATTACCGCGCGCAACACCCGCAGCAATCGCGCATGCTGCAAGTGCCGATAATTGCGCCACAAATGCTTTGGTAGAGGCAACACCGATTTCGGGGCCAGCAAGTGTCTCTAGGACGGCATCGGCTTCACGCGCAATCGAGCTGGTGATGACATTAACCACACCCATGGTTTTCCAACCATTGGCTTTGCAAAGCCGAAGGGCCTCGAGAGAATCAGCAGTTTCGCCGGATTGAGAGATGAAAATCGCTGCAGCGCGGCCCGCCGCAACCGGCTTTCTATAGCGGAATTCGGAGGCAATATCGGTTTCGCACGAAATGCCAGATATTTGCTCAAACCAATATTCGGCAACGCGGCCCGCCAAATATGCGGTTCCACAGCCAACAATTAGCAATTGGTCAATTTGGCTAAAGTCAAGGCCGCCATTAGGTAAGGTTACTTTTTCTTCTAGAGGATCGAAATATTTTCCAATTGTCCTTGCGGCTGCATCTGGTTCCTCATGGATTTCCTTTTGCATATAGTGGCGATAATTGCCCTTTTCGACAGCCGCAGCCGAGGCGGCAACAATTGCAATAGGGCGCTTAGTAGCTTTTCTAGCCTTATCTAGAATATCGTATGTATTTGAAGTGATTTCGACTAAATCACCTTCTTCAAGATAGATAACTTTATTGGTAAATGGTGCAACCGCAATTGCATCCGAGCCCAAGAACATTTCATCATTACCAATTCCCAGCACAAGCGGTGAGCCTTGGCGCGCACCAATCATTAAATTCTCATCGCCAGTGAAAAGACACGCAATTGCAAATGCGCCGCGCACACGCGCCAATGCGCCTATGACTGCTTCGCGCGGTGTCTGCCCTTTTTCGAGGAATTGCGAAATTAATTGGGTTACAACTTCGGTATCAGTTTCGCTATCGAAAACGTGGCCCGCTGTCATTAATTCTTCGCGTAGCGTGCGGAAATTTTCAATAATACCATTATGAACGACGGCAACATGTTTTGTGGCGTGGGGGTGGGCATTGCGCGTAGTAGGTGCACCATGGGTTGCCCAGCGTGTGTGGCCAATACCGGTATTGCCGCCAATTGGCTTTGCGGATAATTCGTCCTCTAGGTTCTTTATTTTACCTGCTGCTCGGCACCGCTCGATATTGCCATCCACCAGTGTCGCAATCCCCGCGCTATCATAACCGCGATATTCAAGACGTTTTAGAGCCTCAACTAATCTTGGCGCCGCGCGCTCTTTGCCGATAATACCAATGATTCCGCACATATTGTTTTCCCATTTTTATAATGCTGGTGGCCTTAATACACAAAATGAATTAATACACTTAAAACATTGTTGCGATTAGTTGCAAAAATAATGGAAGATTAGTTGAGAGGCCAATAGATTTATCCTCCTCCGTATACGGAGGAGTTTACCTATTCCATCACCATATCATCTCTATGGACGAGGGCAGGGCGACCCGAATAGCCTAGGATTTCTTCAATTTCACTTGATTTCTTGCCAATTATTTTTGCCGCATCACTTGCATTATAGGCACATATTCCACGCGCAATAGTTTGCCCAGTTTGTGTCTTAATTTCAACGGCATCGCCGCGCTCAAACTTGCCATCAATTGCTTTAACGCCAACTGGTAAAAGGCTGCCGCCCTTTGTTAGGGCCTTTAATGCGCCATCATCAATCACCAAAACCCCTTGCGGCTTTAGGTTTGATCCAAGCCATGCATTGCGCGCGGTCTGTTTGTCAATATGGGCACTAAACCATGTTGCCTTTTCGCCGGCCAAAAGCCTTTGGATTGGGAAATCTTTAGTGCCATCAAGTATTATTGTTTTCGCGCCGGCAGAGGTGGCAATTTTCGCAGCATCGATTTTGGTGCGCATACCGCCTGAACCCACACCCGCATCGATATTTGCCCCTCCAGCCATAGCTTCGATTTTGTCATCAATAATCTCGACAATTGAAATATGTTTGGCGTCTTTGTGTTCGCGCGGATTTTTATCATAAAGCCCATCAATATCTGAAAATAGCATTAGAATATCCGCGCCAATCATTTGGCAAACTCTTGCGGCCAATCTATCATTATCGCCATAGCGAATTTCTTCGGTGGCAATGGTGTCATTCTCATTGACAATTGGCACCGCACCCAATGCAAAAAGCGCATCAAAAGTTCCACGCGCATTAAGCCAATTGCGCCGCCTTTCGGTATCATAGGCAGTCAAAAGGGTTTGCGCGCATTTTATATTTTGACGCGCCAAGGCTTTCTGCCAAAGCTGCATCAATTCAACTTGCCCTGCCGCCGCTGCCGCTTGCTTTTCTTCGAGTTTGATTTTGCTTTGGGTAATTCCCAAAATTCGCCGCCCAAGTGCAACTGCGCCAGAACTAACTATCAAAACTTCGATATTCTCGGTGCGAAGCTGTGCAATATCCTCGGCAAGACTATTCAGCCATTTAATTCTTGCGCCGTCTTTATTGATCAAAAGTGATGATCCGCATTTTATCACTATGCGCTTCGACCCCGAAAATGGCGAAAAAACCGCACCCATTATGGCGCCCAACCTTCGTCAATGCCTTTGCTTTCTGCATTTTTTTGTGCCAACTGGCGAGCAACTTCGCGGTCTTGATTAATTTTTTCAAACAATTGCCCAAGCACAGCACGCACGCCTTCATGTGAAACGCCAGAAATAAGATGAACTTTGGCGCCTGCCGCCTTTTCTAGAGCCTTTTGCTTGGATTTTTGTTCAGCAGGTGTCAAACTATCGATTTTGTTAATTGCAATAATCTCGGGCTTGGCCGCTAAAATAGGCGAATAGGCCGCCAGCTCTTTACGAATAGTTTTGTATGCCTTCACGATTTGGCTTTCAGTTCCGTCAATCAGATGAAGCAAGATGGAGCATCTCTCGACATGGCCCAAAAAGCGAACCCCAAGCCCAGCGCCTTCG
>CAYTWK010000130.1:0-6036 GCA_964442095.1 uncultured Caulobacteraceae bacterium
GCAGCGGCTCCGAAACCTGTGGCCGCAAACCAGCAACCAATAACACCAGCGCCGGTGCCGGCAGCACCTGTTGCCACCGAGCGGATTTCAAAAGTCGTGAAGCAACCAGAGCAAGCACGAAACAATGAAATTGATAATCGAAATGATGAATATTATAAAATCAAAACTTCGATATATAATGCATTAATCGAGACGATTGATCTTGGCCAATTGGCGCAATTGGATCAAAAAGTTGCGAAAGATGAAATTCGCGATATCGTGAACGAAATTGTCGCTATTAAACAATTAGTCCTCTCAACTTCAGAGCAAGAGCAATTATTGGGAGACATCATAAATGATGTCTTGGGCTATGGCCCATTAGAGCCCTTATTGGCGCGCGATGACATTGCCGACATTATGATAAATGGCGCGCAAAATATCTTTATCGAGGTTTCTGGCAAGACTATTAAAACTCCAATCCGCTTTAGAGACAATCAGCAATTGATGAATGTCTGTCAACGGATTGTTTCGCAAGTTGGCCGCCGCGTCGATGAAGCTTCACCAATTTGCGATGCCCGCTTGCCAGACGGTTCGCGCGTGAACGTTATTGCGCCGCCGCTTGCACTTGATGGCCCCACCATGACCATTCGTAAGTTCAAGCGCGATAAAATGAAAATGCAGGATTTGGTGAATTTCAAATCCATCTCTGAGGCGGGTGCAAAAGTTCTTGGAATAATTGGCGCTTGCCGTTGCAATGTTTTGGTCTCCGGAGGCACGGGTTCGGGCAAGACAACACTTTTGAATTGTCTTACTAGTTTTATCATGCCCGACGAGCGTATTATCACCTGTGAAGATACCGCCGAACTCCAGTTGCAGCAGCCACATGTCGTGCGGCTTGAAACAAGGCCTCCAAATCTTGAAGGCGCCGGCGCGGTTTCAATGCGCGATTTGGTAAAAAACTGTCTGCGTATGCGCCCTGAGCGTATAATCGTCGGCGAGGTCCGCGGATCTGAAGCGTTTGATTTGCTCCAAGCAATGAATACGGGTCACGATGGTTCCATGGGAACTCTTCACGCCAATAGCCCGCGCGAAGGCATTTCGCGTATGGAAGCAATGATAACAATGGGTGGCTTCTCATTGCCGCAAAAGACAATCCGCGAAATGATTGTTGGCTCTGTTGATGTAGTTATCCAAGCCGCGCGTATGCGCGATGGTTCGCGCCGCATTACCCATATTACCGAAGTTGTTGGCCTCGAGGGCGATGTAATTGTCACCCAAGATTTAATTGTCTTTGAAATTGAAGGCGAAGATGCAAACGGCAAAATCATCGGCAAGCACCGATCTACTGGTATCGCGCGTCCAAAATTCTGGGATAGGGCGCGTTATTATAATCTAGAACAAGAACTTGCCGCCGCACTTGATGCCGCCGATGCTTGAGGTTTGAAATGGACACTAGTTTAATCTTACCTATTATCATTGCTGTCGCTGTAATTGGACTTGGGATCGCCCTTTCCAGTGATGGAAATGATGCGGCGAAAAAGCGAATAAATGAAATTTCTCGTGCAAAGGAAGCCGCGTTAAAACGTAAGGCTATGGATCCTGATGCTGATAGGCGCAAGAAAATCCTTGGCAGCATTAAAGACTTAGAAGCCAAGGAAAAGCAAATGCGCCGGGCGCGGCTTTCGGTAAAGGCGCGTATCGAGCAAGCTGGTCTTAATATGGCAGAGCCCAATTTTTGGATGATGTCGGCGGGCTTAGGTGCATTTGTGGGTTTGATAGTATTGATGATAGGTCAGCCAATATACATTGTGGCAGGTGCAGCTTTTGCAGCTGGCTTTGGCCTACCGCAGTGGATTTTAAGATTCCTTATAAAGGGTCGGCAGAAAAAATTCGTTCACGAATTTGCGTCGGCAATTGAGGTTATTGTTCGCGGTGTTAAGTCGGGTCTTCCGCTTGCTGAATGTATGAAAATGATAGGCAGAGAAGCACAAGAACCTTTGGGTGGCGAATTTCGCGCGATGGTAGATCAAATGTCCATGGGTGTCCCACTTGATGCAGCACTGGCGAAATTTTACGAAAGAATGCCGCTTTCAGAGGTAAGTTTCTTTTCGATTGTTTTGGTTATTCAAGCAAAGGCCGGCGGCAATCTATCCGAGGCTCTTAACAATCTGGCGAACGTGCTGCGCTCGCGCAAATTAATGCGCGAGAAAATCAACGCCCTTTCATCAGAAGCTAAAGCTTCAGCTATGATTATTGGTGCACTGCCGATTGCGGTTTGCTTGATGGTTTATATAACTAGCCCGTCATATATGGGTCTCTTATTCAGTGATAAGACAGGTCATATGGGATTGATGGCAGGTGCGGGCCTAATGACCACCGGCATATTGGTTATGCGGCAAATGATTAATTTTGATATTTAGGAAAAAATAGCGGTGAGCGTATTCCAAGAAGTTAGCGAAATAGCATCAAGGGTTACCGACCCAGCTACAATTGCGGCTGTCGCAATGGGCATTGCCGCATTCGTAACTATTGTAACCATTGCCGCGCCATTTCTATCCACTGATAGACTTGCAGTAAGAATGAAATCTGTTTCGTCTGATAGAGACGAATTAAGGCGTCGTTCAAGAGCAGCTATTGCGAAGGAGAATTCGGCTAGTGGTCTAAGAATGCAAGATAAAGGCCCTTGGAAAAACATTGTTGCAAAGCTAAATCTCAAAACGCTCTTAGAGGATCCAAATGTTACCCAAAAACTCATGGAAGCGGGTATGCGTGGCCCCCAAGCGGTTTCAATGTTCTATTTCCTCCGCTTTTCTTTGCCGTTTGTTTTCTTTGGACTTGCGATAATTTATTTGATGGTTTTCAAAGCTGATATGGCGGTCAATCATAAACTAATTATAGCGGTTGGTGCGTGTGCGATTGGCTTTTATGCGCCAAATATCTATGTGAGTAATGTCGGTGCAAACCGCCGAAAATCAGTAATGAAAGCATTTCCTGACGCGCTAGATTTGCTCTTGATTTGTGTTGAATCTGGTATGGCAATCGAGGCTGCCTTTATGCGTGTCTCTGAAGAAATTGGCACTTCATCAATTGAGCTTGCCGAAGAATTGGCGCTTACAAATGCCGAGCTTGCTTATCTTCAAGATAGGAAGGTTGCTTATGAAAACCTTGGCAAGCGCACCAATCACCCTGGTGTGAAAGCTGTTACGATTGCGCTTGTGCAAGCCGAAAGATACGGAACGCCGCTTGGGTCTGCGCTTCGGGTTATGGCCAAAGAAAATCGCGAATTGCGCATGTTGGAAGCAGAAAAAAAGGCTGCCGCACTGCCTGCAAAATTAACCGTTCCTATGATTTTATTCTTCTTACCGGTTCTATTTATCGTCATCTTGACACCGGCCTATATTAAGTTCCAACAGATGAAACAATAATCATCAATTTGTAGCTTTGTTTAGCTTAGCTGTAATTAAAGAAATAACCTCCTTGACCCTAACCTTGCGTGATAGATTATCAAGCAATTAAGCCAAAATAGTTTTGGTGAGTTAGGTGCGATTATGAATGATTATAGTGTCAAGCAATTAGCAGATTCTGCAAAAGTCAGTATTCGGACTTTGCACTATTATGACGAAATTGGCCTCCTAAAACCGAGATTTAAAGCCCAAAACAATTATCGCTTTTATGGTGATATTGAAGCACTTCGCTTGCAGCAAATATTAATCTATCGCGAAATGGGTATGGAGTTAAGGCAAATAAAGGAGATTTTGGACGCACCAGATTTCGATTTAGTGAAAGCGCTTGAAGAGCATCAAGCCAGAATCAAAGAAAATATTGAAAGGCAAGAAATGCTGTTCGCGGCAATTACTTCATCGATCGAAAAAATCAAAAGGAAAGAAAAAATGGAAATCTCAAAACTATATGAATGGAATTCGGAAATCAAAAATGCTGGTTATATTGAATGGCTAAAGGAAAAATATAGCTCTAAATATGATGCTGCGATTGAGCATGCGAATAAAGCATTCACTAAACTAGATGATAGTCAACGCCAAAAAATTATGGACCAAATAAAGGAAATAGAAGCTGATATCGTAAATGCATATAATGCCAAAATTATTCCAGGCGATGAAGCTTTAGATCCGATTTTGGACGCCCATCGCAATTGGATAGCGTATATGTGGGCACAGCCTTGCCCAAAACCCGCATATAGTATCCTCGCCGATACCTATCTTTCACACGCCGACTTTGTCGCTCGCTATGAGGCTTTGGCTAAAGGATTTAGCGAATATCTTCCTGCTGCAATGAAAGCCTATGCCGAAAAAGCCTAATTGCTGGCGTGTGGTTGGCCGGTCTGATTTGGCAATTCCCATCGCGCATTGCTATTATTGCCGCCAATCATTTCGCGAATATAGGCAATATTTGAACGCGCAGCTTCGGGTGGCAAATCTTGCGACGCTATTTTTTCGGCCTCAGCGAGGCGTCCTTGAAGTCCGATAATAAGTGCAAGATTTTGGCGTGCTTGAATTGGTGCATCATAGGCATTACTCGCGCGGCGCAAAGTAGCTTCGGCCAGAGGCAAATTGCCAGCTAATGCATAAGATAGGCCAAGATTGCTTAGGATTGATGAATCATTTGGGCTAAGCCTAAGGCCATCATTATAGGCTTTGGCTGCTAGGTCAAAGCGGTTAAGGCTATCAAGCGCAATTCCCAATCCATTATGTAATTGCGGATCATTTGGAACAAAGCCAATTGCCTTGGTGAGTGCCATAACCGCTTCATTATTTTGGCGATTGGCAAGTAGGCCAAGACCCAAACTACCCCATAGGCGACCAGAATTCTCATTAGATTGAAGGCCGATCGCCGCAATTTCAATGGCCCGCTCCACAGAACCTATTAGCCTAAGGTTGCGGCTAGCTTCATAGGCACATTCTTCATCTTTTGGATTTTTCTGTAATTCGGCGAGCCAAAAGGTAGATTGCGCAAGACTATCGCGGCCTTTTGCGGCTTGGCGTTCTTGTGGTGTGGCTGGAGGCGAAAGCTTTATTGGTTCTTCGGGCTTTTGCGCGTTTGAATTATTGGCCCCCGGCATCTGAATTTCAGGTGTCAAAGCGCTCGGTGACGATTTGCTATTTGTGTTGCTAGTATTTGGCGCGGGCGCAGCAGTCTTTGCGCTTGGTGCACGCTTAATGAACGGGAAAGCCGAAACATTAACGGCGAATATAAGTGGCGCGGTAATTGCTATGGCCGATATAATTATTTTACGCATTCTGCATTATCCAAACTAGCTTCGCTTTGTGCAAAGTCAAAATTAACTTTCAGGCCAGTTTGGTTAATATTTTGTCAATATTGCGAAAGAACCAAAGCTAAGTTAAAGATAATTATGCAAAATATTTTTATTTCAAAATCAGATGGATTAATTCCGATTGAATTAATCAGCCCCAAACAATTAGAAGAAAATACGCCAGAGACAATTCAAAACTGGGCAAAGGCAAATGATTTTACTGGCAAGGGCGGCAGTCATTTAATCATAGCCAATTCTAATGGCGGCATAGAGCGGGTCTTGCTCGGGATTGGTGAAAAATTATTGCCAAAATATTTTGGTAATCTTGTTCAGCAATTGCCAAATGCTGGCTATTATTTTGTGACCGCAATTAGTGACGAAGATGTCGATAATTGCATGCTGAATATTGCGCTTGGGGCTTATCAATATTCGGAATTTAAGGCGCAATCAAAAAAGCAAATTGAAATCTGTCCACCCGAAAATGCAAATATTGAAAAAGTAAAGCTAATAGCGAATGCTATTTATATGGGCCGCGATTTAGTAAATACACCTGCTAGCACACTCGGACCAATTGCATTAGAGGCGGCGGCATATGAATTGGCGCAAAAACACAAAGCGGATTTTCAATCGATAGTTGGCACACAATTACTCGAGCAAAATTTCCCGCTTATTCACGCTGTTGGCAAGGCTGGTCATCAAGAGCCAAGGCTTTGCATCATCAAAAAACCAAAAGCCAAAGCGCCGAATGTTGCAATTGTCGGCAAAGGAATAACTTTTGATACCGGCGG
>CAYTWK010000131.1:0-6031 GCA_964442095.1 uncultured Caulobacteraceae bacterium
GAATTCTTACCAGCATATTTATGATTACCATTTTCAAATTTTGCGCAACGAATAAAACCTCTGAGGGTGCCTGTATCATTACATTTAATTGGACGCGACTCTAAGAAGCTATCATAAAATATCATCTTCGTAGCATTCGTTTTCCCTGAAAATCCGATACAAATTAAGAGAACAATCAAAATTGAAACCCAAATCTTCACGCCTTCTTCTCCCATTTGCCGCTTTCGCTTTGTTGCCAATAGGAAATATCATGGCCATTTTCCTTTGCGGCCTTGTATTCTTTACGCGCGAGTGTGACCAAATTATGGTCATTGCCATCAATCATATAAAACCCGCGTTCAATTCCCGAAATATCGCCCAAAGGTGCATTTTCGATTATAAAGAGAGCATTTGCGCCATTCGCATTAGTGGATTGATTGGTGAGTAAAATCGGCTGGTGCGCGGCATCGATTTCGCCCTCTATTCCATGCGGCAGCCATGAATCATCACGATAGGTCCATAAATGGGCATCAAGTCGTTTTAGGGTTTCTTGGTTTTCGCCGCGAATAAGCACGCGCATATTGGCAGCAATGCATTTTTCCAATAGTGGAGCAATTGCCGCCTCTAAAGTCGATTTTTCAAGGTGATAAAACCAATATTGCAAGATTGGTTACCAAACTAATCTTCAAAATGGTCTTTGACCAATCTATCCAATAATCTTACGCCAAACCCAGTGCCCCAACTTGGTTCGCGTGGATCATCAGAGCCAGATTTCCATGCAACGCCGGCAATATCGATATGCGCCCAATTAACGCCATCTTTGATGAAACGTCCCAAAAATTGTGCCGCAGTAATCGAGCCAGCGCCAGCACCGGGGCCAGAGCGTTGGACGTTTTTCATATCGGCAATATTGCTATCAAGGAGTTTGTTATAGGCGGGGGTTTGCGGGAAGCGCCAGACATTTTCGCCCGCTGCTTCGCCCGATTTGGTGATTTTACCGGATAAATCATCGCTATTCGAAAATAGACCGGCGAATTGATCGCCCAAGGAAATAACAATTGCGCCAGTTAAAGTTGCTAAATCAACAATGTATTTAGGCGCGAATTTTTCCTGTGCATAGGTAAGGACATCGCACAAGACCAAACGCCCTTCGGCATCGGTATTTAAAATCTCAATAGTCTGACCAGACATAGAAGTTACGATATCACCAGGGCGCTGTGCATTACCGCCCGGCATATTTTCGGAGAGGCCAACAAGACCAACAACATTTGCCTTTGCTTTCCGGCTAGCAAGGGCAAGCATTGCGCCCGAAACCGCCGCAGCGCCGCCCATATCGCCTTTCATATCTTCCATGCCGCCCGATGGCTTTATGGAGATACCGCCCGAGTCAAAGCAAAGCCCCTTCCCGACCAAAGCAAGCGGGGCTTCTTTGCCGCCTCCTTTATAATTCATAACAACCAATTGATTGGGGAATTTGCTACCTTGACCGACCCCAAGGAACGAGAACATTCCAAGCTTCGCCATTTCTTCATCGCCAAGAATGGTAACTTCAACGCCCAATTTGCCAAGCTCTTTTAGGCGGCTTGCAAATTCAATAGGATTAAGAACATTTGGTGGTTCATTCATCAAATCGCGCGCGAAACTAACGCCATCTGCTACAGCGCTATATTGCTTAAATGCGGCTTTTCCCTCTTCAACATCGATATTTACGCTTTCAAGTTTTGGCTTTTGCGCATCGCCTAATTTAGTGCGATATTTATCAAACCGATAAGCTGCAAGGCACGCCCCAAGCCCCGCGCGCGCAGCGTTTTCTGCATTGGCGATTTTGCCCCAACCAGCGAGTAAAACAGACATAGAAATTGGCCCCAAAGTCAAAACTGATTTAACAGCAGAGGCAACGCCGCGTTCGATAGTTTCGCCATTTATCTTTGAAATATCACCAAGCCCTACAAGCACACATATATCGCAATCTGAATTTGGTGCATGGATTAGTAATTGGCTTCCAGATTTACCCCTAAATGAAGCAGCTGCCGCAGCCGTGCTAACGCGCTTTTTTGACGCTTTATCGAATTTTGCCGCCGGCGGGCTAAGAGCAAATTCCTTGTCTTTCTCACCAGCAAATAGGACGACAATTTTCGCATTATCTTGCGCTTTAAAGGTGACTTTCATTTAATTCTCCGATATTCAAATTTCTGTAGCAATTTATAAATTGATTTAAGACCACTTTAGTGCTGATTGTATTTTTGCGCTATACTTTAATTACTTGATTTAACACACAAACGCAGATTATTAAGCGGCAATAATAAACAAAGCCAAATTGGAAAAGCGCCAGTCCAAAGCAATATGACCAAATTACAAAGATATATCCTCTTTATTCTTTTACCACCGTTTCTAACCATAGTTACGGGTCTTGCACTTTTGGCCATTATGACACAAAGCCTTACACAATTGGATATGCTGATTGAGCGCGGTCAAAGTATTTGGACTGTTCTGAATATATCTCTTTTGGCAACCCCACAATTCATGGCCGTTGTTGCTCCTGTCGCAATTTTTGCTACAATCTCAACTGTTTATACCCGTCTATTGACAGAGAATGAAATAGTTGTTGCGTTTGCTTCTGGCCAAAGCACTTGGAAAATCGCAGAGCCTGCTATTAGAATGGCGAGCGTTTGCGCATTAGCGGTCTTGGTGATTAATGTCTTTGTTCAACCATTTACACACCGCATTATGCGCGAAAAAATCTTTGAAATTCGCTCTGACATTGCAACAACTTTGGTGCGTGAGGGGCAATTTCGCGAACCTATAGCTGGTCTAACTATATATACGCGAAAGGTCGGCGCTAATAATGTAATGTCAGGATTAGTTATTTCAGACACAAGAAACCCCATAAATCCAACTACATTTGTCGCCAAACAGGGTAATATAATTAAGATTCGTGGAACTGCCGCTATTTCGATGATTGATGGCAGTGTTCACAGAAAAAACGCAAATGGTGGCGCAGAATTATTGGGCTTTTCACAATATGTGCTCGAGCTTCATGACTTTGCCGCTACAGATAGCGAAATTTTCTATAAACCCTCGGATCGCTATACTAATGATTTATTCGCGCCTGATATGACCAATTATTGGGATAGGGAACATATAGGAGCCTTGAGCGCAGAGGCGCACCGGCGCTTTTCATCGCCCTTAATTAGCATTGCTGCCGCTTTTCTTGGGATTTTTGCCGTCTTTGGGACATCCTATTCGCGCAGAGGATATTTGCCGCAAATTTTACGCGCTTCGGCCGGCCTATTGGGTCTATTATTGTTCCAAGCCGGTAGTTTAACAATGTTCGAAAAGAATCAAAGCCTAAATTTTGTTCAATATTTGATCCCTCTTGGTGTTATTATTTATGTTTCAAGCAAAATAAGGCTGTTTCATTCGTGGCGTTATGTCATGTCTATCAGCAAGCAAAATTTTGGCGGCTTTGCGCCTAAATTAGAAACGTCGTGAGCCTAGCATGCCAATAACTAGACTTTTTCGTTATATATTCATGCAAGCAATATTCGGCATTTTAATTGCCATGCTTTGTGTTGGATTGACCATTGTTTTGATTGACCTTGTCGAGCAAATGCGGGCAATTTCTGGCGTGCCGAATACTAATATAGCGACAGCATTGACATTCACCTTTATGCGCCTACCCGGCCTTATAGAGCAATCAATCCCGCTTACAGTTCTTATTGGAACCATTATTTGTTTTACCTCACTATCGCGCCGTTCTGAAATTACGGCAATGCGCGCCGCTGGTGTCTCTGCATGGGGCTTTTTGGCACCTTTATGCTTTTTAACTGGAATACTGGGACTTTTCATAGTTCTTGGAATTGGACCAACGTCGGCGCGGCTTAATGCTAAATATGAAGAAGCGAAATCTCGGCTAACCCAAAGCATTGAAACCAAAGGCCCTGGCCTTGCGAGCATTAATTGGACCACAATTGCAACCAAGGAAGGTCAAATTGTTATTTCAGGCCAAAAAAGCCCGCGCGCCGATATTTATTCCAATGCAACAATTTTCGAATTTGATAAAAGTGGCACCAGTTTAATCCGCAGAATTGACGTTCAGAAACTTATTCTTGAAAAGAAATCAGTTATTGCCCCTAATGGTATCGAAACTAGGACAGGCACTGCGCCTATAGCGATTGCAAATATCAATATTCCCTTAGCAGATGAAGCCCAAGCGGCGCAATCGAAGGACCCACGGACAGTTCCTTTTTGGGAATTGCCGCAAATGGCGCAATTGGCAGCAAGTTCTGGGGGCACTCCCGAGCGTTTTTGGCTGCGCTTTTATCGGCTAATCGGACTGCCTCTAACTATGCTTGCTATGGCTTTGTTAGCCGCGCAAATGTCATTAGGTCTAGAGCGCGCTGGCTCCAAGGCAAAGAGCATTGTAATAGCGATTGCACTTGGACTAGCAATGTATTTCTTTGGTGATATAGCGGCTTTATTGGCAACATCTGGTCAAATCCCGGCGATTATTGCTGGACTAGCGCCGCCAATATTTGTTTTATCTATGACCTTAGCGTTTGTTTCGTTGAAAGAAGACGGCGGAACCATTTAATTGTTAATTATGCAGATAAGATTGCCGCTTCATTCTTGCCTCTAATGGTAAAATAAGATTAGACAAATGAAATGAAACTTCGCCCTTGCCATAAATGCATCTTAGTTATCGCGCTCGCTGGAATCGGCGCGCCATCAACTGCATTTGCTACAGAACAAGTGGCGAAGCAGAATCAGCCACAATTCACGCCACCAACTCTTTTCTCCTCAAGCGTGTCGGCAACACCTGTGGAAGATATAGTCCTATTAGATGCCGATGAGATATTACAAGCTGAAGATTCAAACCTTATCGAAGCGCGGGGCAATGTTGAGGCCAAGAACCAAGGGAGAAAGCTTACAGCCGATAAATTAGTTTACGATAGACTGACCGGAACCGTTACCGCCTATGGTAATGTTGTTGTCATCGAAACCGACGGCTCGGTAAGTTACGCGCAAGAATTGGTTGTTGATGATAAATTGGCCACTGGCATAATCAAGGACTTTTCGTCGCGTTTTCCAAATGGTGGGATTGTTGCCGCAAGCACTGCTGTGCGCCGCGCTGGTGACAAGAATGTGCTTTCCCAAGTTATCTATACCGCCTGCCCTATCTGCAAGGACGGAAAAAAGCCCCCTACATGGGAAGTTAGGGCAAGAAGCGCGACCCAAGACCAAAGAGCAAAAGTAATCAATTATCAGGATGTTGTTTTTGAAGTTAAGGGTGTTCCGATATTTTGGGCGCCATATTTTCGCCATGCAGATCCAACGATTGGTCGCCAATCTGGTTTTTTACAACCAATTCCGGGTCGCTCATCACGCCTTGGCTATAATATTGATTTACCTTATTTATTATTGTTGGATAAATATTCAGACGTAATTATTTCGCCTTTGATTAGCCAATATGTAAATCCAGTTTTACAGGCTGAATATAGACGCAATTTTTATTCTGGAAAATTGCTGTTATCGGGCTCAATTACTAATGAACGAAAATTTGGTCTTGTAAATAGAAATACCGCGAAAGAAAAATTCTTCTATGGCGAAGCCGACTGGCGTTCACATATTTTTGGATCTGGAAAGTTTCAGATAAATGAAACATGGAATTGGGGTTTTGGCGCTGAAAGTGCCTCTGATGATTTATACCTCCTACGTTATTCTATTGGCGGGCAAGGCCTCGCACGCGGGCCTATTCGCGCTTCAACAATCCGCTTAATCAGCCAAGTCTATCTGGAAGGAAAGACGGATAGTTTTTACACCCGTTTCTTGAGTGCAAATTTTCAAGATTTACTCGCAGGGGAAAGACGCAAGAACACACCAAAAGTTTTACCGAGCCTCGAACTCTATAAATCTTGGAATATTGGCCCTATGAATGGTCGCCTCGATTTTGAAAGCAATCTTCTCTATTTATCGCGCATTGATAATCGTCAGGATACCGCAAGAATTGGTATTGGCGGCACATGGTCGGGCCAAAGCGTGCTTCGAAATG